>JAICEJ010000164.1 GCA_025924215.1 Candidatus Binatia bacterium | reverse complement strand
TTCCTTGCGAATCGAGCCAGCGATCCTGCTCCAGCCGAACTTGGCGCGGGGATCAACGGCGCACAGGTGCTAAGCACCTACGCGGAAGTACCTGACCTGAGATGGGCGGTGATCGTCGAACAGCCTGCTGCTGAAGCTCTAGCGGATCTAGAGCAATTGCACCGTTATTCTATTTTGCTAATCGGCATCGGACTGCTTGTGGGTTCGGGGATCATCGTTTGGCTAAGTCGAAGGATTAGTCGACCGATTCAAGAACTCCGTCAGGCCGTCAGAACCATCCGCGGTGGTAATCTTGACCACAGGGCCGAGATCACGACGGGTGATGAAGTAGAAGACTTGGCTCAAGAGTTCAATGACATGACCAAAGCGCTACAGACCTCGTATGCCACATTGGAACAGAAAGTAAAGCAGCGAACGGAGGAAACCGGCGCCCTCTATGAAGTGACGACCGCTGTAAACAAATCGCTGGATCTACAAACTATTCTGCAGGCAGTTATCGATAAGATTACCGCCATTTTCCAATTTGAAACGACCCGGATTTTTCTTTTCAACGCGGAAATGGAACAAATGGAATTGCGAGCTTCGTTTGAAGTCGACCCAGAGCACTGGACCGAGGTGCATACCTTCAAAAGAGGCCAGGGTGTCATCGGCCGAGTCGTCGAGTCCGGCGAGCCAATGATATTTGAGAATATTGAAACCGACCCGCGGTATGCCGCTCTCAGCACCAGTCGAGCCACAAAGAATGCCAAGCTACGTTTCTTTGGCGTGCTGCCGATCAAAACCCAGTCCTGCGTTTTCGGCGCCATTATCTTCAATGGCAAATCGCCTAGAAAGCTGAGTACCGATCAGATCCGCCTGCTCACTTCCATGGCAGAGCATCTGGGCGTTGCAGTAGAGAAGGTAAACTTATTCGAAGAGGTTAACACGAGATCGCGCCATCTGGCCGTGCTCAACACCATTGGCGCGGCCGTAAGCCGTTCGCTCAATCTGGAAACTGTTCTCAAGGAAGCTGTCAGGAAGATCTCAGAGACACTAAATTTCGACGCAGTCTGGATTTATGAATTGGAGCCGGAGAGGGGAGTTCTGTATCTACGGGGGCAGATCGGGCTCAGCGATGAAGTCGCCAAAGCCATGGCCGAGCGCAATGTGGAGAGTGGAATTAGCGGTCAGGTGATAAGATCGGGCCGATCGCTTATCTTCGAGGACGTTGTCAATGACCCCAGATACCGCGAGTTGACGAGTGCGGGTAAGATTGTTTCGCTGGGATTTCAAGCCGCCGCCGCATTTCCGATCATGGTTAAAGAGAACATTGCCGGAACTTTACATGTTGTCAGTCGCGCCAAGCGCCACTTCTCTCAAGATGAACGGCAGCTAATCCAGTCCATTGCCCAAGAAATCGGCGTTGCAGTGGAAAACGCCAGACTCTTTGCCGAAGTCAAGAAAACGACTTCCGAGCTCGAGAAAACCAACCAGGAGCTTCTCGATGCAACACGAGCCAAATCCGAATTTATCTCGGCCATGTCACATGAACTTCGAACGCCGCTACACGTCATCATTGGCAATGCCGATCTAGCGCAGGACGAGTTCTTCGGACCCCTTAATTTTGATCAGAAGACAGCGATTCAAAAGATTTTGCGGAATTCCCGGGTCTTGCTAAAGATGATCAATGATGTTTTGAGCTTATCGCGTATCGAAGCAAGAAAAATGTCGCTGGACCTTGCAACAGTGGAAGTTGAAGAACTGATCGAGCATGCGCGCCAGCAGGTGGAGCAAATCAATCGAGACGGCCGTTTGGAGGTTAACTGGGATGTCGATGAAACGGTTTCCCCAATAACTACCGACCCAATCAAGCTAGAGGAGATTCTCCAAAATCTGATTGCTAACGCGTGCAAATTCACACCCAGAGGGCGAATCGATGTCCAAGTGCGCAATCTGAGTGATAGAGACCGCGTTCAATTTAGCGTGGCAGACACCGGTATTGGAATTGAGAGCGAAGATGTTCGCCGGATATTCCAGGAATTCGAGCAAATCAAAGAGGCTCACACCGGGCAATTTGATGGCGTAGGTCTGGGCCTCAGCATTGTCAAAAAATATCTCGATTTACTAGATGGTGAGATTCGCGTTGAGAGTGAACCCGGCCACGGTTCCATCTTTACGTTTACCATTCCCCGCTCTCTACGGCGCCATGCGGCCTGAGCGTCGTGCTCGCCCTTGACTTCGTACGTCACCCACAGTTAGGAAGATGATACTCAACCTATAAGCTGATCGGCGTCAGCGGCGGAAAGTTATCAATGAGCGCTTTAGCTGGAATCAAGGTCATTGAAATTGCGAGTTATGTGACAGGCCCGTTCGCTTCACAACTCCTTGCCGACATGGGCGCTGACGTCGTTAAGATTGAGGAGCCGAAGCGTGGTGATCCATTCCGCGGGTGGGGTGAAAAGAACTACTCCGCCACGTTTTGTAGTCTCAACAGAAACAAAAGAAGCTTAACTTTGGATCTGCGCCATGACCAAGCCCGGGAGATCGTTCTGAAGCTGGCCGCTCAAAGCGATGTTTTGATCCAAAACTTTCGTCCGGGCGTGATGGAAAAACGCGGACTCGGCTATGAGGAGGTCCGCAAGGTCAATTCCAAGCTCGTTTACTGCTCAATCTCTGGCTTCGGCCCCAAGGGACCTTACCGCGACATGCCCGGTTATGACACCATTGGCCAGGCGCGAAGCGGTCTGCTCAGTTTACTTACTGATCCGGGTAAGCCTCAAGGCATGGGGATTTCGTTTTCGGATCACTTGACGGGTATGTACGCATGCTACGGTGTTTTGGCAGCTCTCATGAATCGGATGCTGACTGGACAGGGTCAACTGGTTGAAACGTCATTGCTCAGAGCGTCAATCTCTTTTATTGCTGAAAACGCCGCGCGCTATTTCGAAACGGGACACGTGCCTCGTCGCAAGCATAGAACCACGACCGCAGGCGTCTTCGCCTTCGTCGATCAACAAAGTCTGCCGTTCATCCTGCACATGTCTTCCCCTGACAAGTTCTGGAATGCGCTCTTCAAGGTGGTCGGGAGGACGGAGTGGAGCAATGACGCGCGTTTTAATAATCGGCAGGGCCGAATCGCTAATTACGACAGCCTCCATGCAGGTCTGCAAGAAATCTTTAAACGCGGTCGAAGGGAAGAATGGTTGAAGCAACTGATTGAAAATGATGTCCCGGCGGCGCCGCTGAATACTTTGGACGAGGTCTTTGACGATCCGCAAGTTCGTGAATACGGTTTTCCGCAAACCATCACTCACCCGAAAATGGGCGATGTTAAAATGGTCGGTAATGCGGTTGATATGAGCCGCACGCCCCCGACCATAGATAAACCGCCGCCCATCTTAGGTGAGCATGCCGATGATATTTTAAGCTCGCTGGGTTATGATGCGGCGGCGATTGAGGCTTTGAGAGCAAAGGGGATAATCTGAAGGATTGTACTGTCTCATCATGCTAGCGGTTGGTCTGGGCAGAACAGTTCCGCTAATCACTCCAGTATGCCTAAACGACACTCCGGCCTGATTCCTCTTTCCCATGACCACCATCATTGTTTGGCGTTCGCGTTACGCTGCCGCAAGCAAGCCTTGGGACAGATCAAACCAACTGGCGCGGAAGGCTTGCTTTTGCGCGCCGGTGAGTTTCGTACTCTATATGCGGCTGAGCTTAGGTCGCACTTTGAGGCTGAAGAGGGGATTCTTTTTCCGAAAATGAGCTTGCACGTGCCTGAGAGCGAAGAGCTGATCGCTGATCTTATGCGCGATCACGAAAGCGTGCGTCTGGCTATGCCAAAATTGCAGGCGACTGTAGGTTTAGGAAAAGTGATTTTCGATCTTGGAGATCTTTTGGAGCGGCACATTCGCAAAGAAGAACGCGAGCTGTTTCCACTCTTCGAGCAACACGCTGCAATGATCGGTGCCGATGAAATTGCCGAAAAATTAACCAATTTCTTGGAGCTTGCGCGAAGACCGGATTAGGGCTAAAGCTCACATCCTTCGTAGTTGACGTAGCTCGTCAGAAACTCGCACAGCACGGCCCGTGACGGAATAGATCTAACGTCAATAAAGATTAAAAGATTACTTCTCGGGCTCCATAAGCTTCAGGAGGACGTGGCGTCGATTCTTTGTGTAAGGTCTCACCTGGCTCGGCCAGCGGCCATCTTCAATCGCTTTATCCCAGGCTGCGCTGGTCAGAACTTCGGGGCTCTCCAATTCGTAAATCGCGGTATAGCTGGGTTCATTGGGAATTTCGATGGTCTTGCGCTCGCCGCCGATATTCATGGTGAGCTCACCTCGGCGGTATCGAGTGATGCCCAGAACACCCGGCACCTTGCCTAAGTTCGGAACATGCTCCTTATCGTAAACCTCATTGAATATGGCATCGTGTTCCGGATCGACGTCCATGCTCGCGATCATTAAATATTTTGCTTTCCCGGGCATATCTATTCTCCTGCCAATGTGCTCTTGTGTTCGAGCGTTTACATCCCCAAGAAGGTAGAAATTTCAGGAGCCGGGGATTTGATTTCAACAACAATGGATTCGTCGATCCCTTCGACGCCGTGCGGTACGCCCTGAGGATGCCGGCAAACATCGCCTGGCCCGAGAATGTAGGTTTCTTTGCCAACGGTCATCTTAACCTTGCCTTTTACAACGTAGGCCAGAGATTCGTGTTCGTGAACATGTAGAGGCGCTCCGACACCAGGTGTATAGTGAATTTCCAGGAGTGTCATTTCATCGCCTTTAATAAGTGGTTTAACCAGCAAATCACCGTTCATCTGCTTACCCTCGATCGATTTGACGACGAGCGATTTCACGTCCGCGTTTCTTGATAAAATCATCTCAGTCCCTCCGTTCCGCAGCAAAAAGGTCCGCTGACTGCTAACTATCAGTAAAAAAGCGTCGAGTCTATCGTTCGTATGTTGGATCGAGCAGGTAATGGGAGTTTTGAAAATAGATCACACGATCGGATCTGTTTCGCAGAAATGGAACACGGATCTCGTGAATGCGCCGTTTAGAGCGGGCGCGAGGTGGCACGCCCGTTGCGCTTTATAGCAGTTAGTCAGATTCGTCCATCATGCAAGAACGACGAGAACTATTCTTATGTAGTTGTTTATTTCAAAAGGAACTTGCGCAAAGATGGAGAGGCGCATGAGCAGAATTTAGCGATTAAACCTGCGCCCCATACCGTTCTGAGCACAAACGGAATTAACTTCGCAGGAGCATTCATGGCAACAAACAAGAGCGAGAAAAAAACGAAACAGAGAGCCGGATCACCTAAACTGCAAGAACACGAGAAGCATCCAGCTGAGTGGAGAGACGATATGAATCCTGAGCGGATGGAAGGACAGAATATTGGAGCTTCTTCAAAACGCAACGATTCGGGCGCGCGCACTGCCGCCGATATCGACGTTCTTGCCGGACGTTTGGGCGAGTTTGCGCGCGACGAGTTGTTGCAAATTCCGATTGCTCCAGCTGGGACCAAATTAAAGCAAGGCGCAGTTTACCTAGACATGCGGATTCCGGTCCCGGTGCCATTTGCGGCAACCGCCGACATCAAGGCTACCGAGATGAATTACTATGCGCCGAAGGCGGAGATACCGTGTCAGCTGTGGAATAGGCTGGTCGCAGCTTTGGGGCCGGCGAAGATGGGAGAAGCGTCTAAACGAGACGAGGAGAACAAACCGTTTACGCCCGCCAGGGCGGCACAAGAATCGGCTCTAGAAGAAACTCGCGGCGGTAGCGCAAATCGTGAGATTAGTTCGGAGCCGGAGATCGACGATGCATTGGCCGACTCTTTTCCAGCCAGCGATCCACCTTCCTGGACTACCGGACGCGAAACTAAGAAAGAGCCTGGCGATGAGACAACTGCTGACGACCTCGATAGGCTTTCGGACCGACAGCTCAATGACAAAGCCCGTGAGTTAAATATTCAAGCTTCTGCGTTGAACCGGGAGCAGCTGATACTGGCGATTCGAAATCATTCATAAGGGCTCGCTATATGTGAAAGGCTCGCCCTCAATAAGTGCGGGTCCTTCAGTGCAACAGAGTCTTGTAAGGGATTGCAATTGCATCTGCCTAGTGGCGCGGTAGAATCTGCTGGTGGCTTCGCTGTCGGTCAAAATCGGCAACAAAAAACTCGCTCTTTCGAACATTGACAAAGTACTTTATCCCGAAACCGGCTTTACTAAGGGTCAGGTAATCGATTTCTACAGCCGGGTCGCACCCTACATACTGCCTCACATCGAAAATCGACCGATTACGCTTAAGCGCTATCCGAATGGTATTAAAGGCAAGCATTTCTACGAAAAGAACGCCCCATCTTTTACGCCCGCTTGGATAAAGACTTACCGAGTACAGCGCAGCTCCAGCGAGTCGATGATCAATTATATCCTGATCAACGACCTGCCGTCACTCGTATGGTCGGCAAATTTAGCGAACCTCGAGATCCACCCCTTTCTGGCTAAAGCACCTCAGATCAATGTTCCGACAATGGTGGTTTTCGATCTTGATCCTGGGGAGGGAGCAACCCTCGTCCATTCCTGCGAGGTGGCATTTATATTGAGAGACCTGCTCGGACGGTTGGCACTCGAATCTTTGCTCAAGGTTTCCGGGTCCAAAGGTATTCACGTCCAGGTTCCTCTGAATACAGATGTTACTTACGAGATGACGCAGGCGTTTGCCCAAAGCGTCGCTCAGTATCTTGCCAGTGAGCACCCTAGATCGATCGTGTCAGAAATGGCTAAGCACAAGCGCAGGGGAAAAGTTTTCATCGATTGGAGCCAAAACTCAGAGCATAAGTCGACGGTCGCGGTGTATTCCTTGAGAGCGAAGGCAGAGAGGCCGTTCGTCGCTATGCCGGTAAGTTGGCACGAATTGGAAACGGCTCTGGCTAAAAACGACGCTTCTAAATTATTTTTTGAACCAGAGGCGGCATTGAAGAGATTGGAAAAGATCGGCGATTTGTTTGCGCCGTCGTTGCGCTTGAAGCAAACCTTGCCAAAACCATTCTTGCAGCTCAGTCCCCAGTTTTTGAGTGACCCGAGTGACGCCGGCCTGGCGGCTCTTGAACCCTATCGTCGCAAACGAGACTTCACTAAAACCCGGGAACCGGCGCCTTCTGTTCCTATGACTAGCGATCAAGGAGGACGCCGTCTGTTTGTCATACAAAAGCATGCCGCCAGTCACCTCCATTATGATTTCCGCTTGGAAATGAGCGGCACTTTGAAATCATGGGCGGTCCCCAAGGGCCCACCCTATGATCTACACGAACGAAGGTTGGCAATGGCGACGGAAGATCACCCGATGGACTACGCCAACTTTGAAGGGATTATTCCCGCAGGAGAATACGGTGGCGGGACCGTGATGGTCTGGGACATTGGAACTTACGAGCTCATTGATGGAAATTTTTGGAAAGGAAAAATTCATGTTCTTCTAACCGGCAAGAAGCTCAGGGGTGAATGGGTGCTTGTGAAAGGGACTGACCGCAACGGTAAAGGCAATGTGTGGTATCTCATAAAAGCCGGCGCTGCAATGAAGCGCATCTCTGAAAAGAGAGACAATTCTTCGGCATTGACAGGCCGAAATCTTGGTCAGATTGCCAAAGCGGAGGACGCCGTCTGGCACAGCAACAGAACTGCGGCAAAAAAGATCGCGACAAACAACAGCGACGGGATTTCAGCTATCGAGTTGCCCGAGATACGCATCAGGTTCATCGAGCCGATGCTATCCGAGACCGTCGAGGAGTTGCCGGAGGATTCTCACCTATGGAGTTATGAAATAAAGCTCGACGGGTATCGTTGCCTGGCCTTATGCGATGAAAGCGGCGTAAAGCTGTACTCGCGAAAGAAGAATTTGCTGAATTCGCGTTTTCCGACCATTGTAAAGGCCCTCGCAAGCGTAGAACCGGGAATTATCCTCGATGGCGAAATAGTCGCGCTCGATAATAACGGTAGACCGTCATTCAATCTTCTGCAGAATTCTCGCTTCACCGCCAAACAGATCCATTTCTATGTGTTCGATCTTCTAGCCCAGGGGAATAAAAATCTTATGGGAGTTGCCCTCGAGAAACGGCGTGAATTACTAGGCATCTTGTTGGAAAGCATTGCCGATCCAATAAGGATGTCGGAAAGCATCGACGGCTCACCGAAAGAGATCGTTGCCGCGGCAAAGGACTTATCGCTGGAGGGCATTATCGCCAAAAGGAAGGACTCGCTATACCAGGCCGGAAAGCGGAGCCGGTCTTGGCTCAAATACAAGATAAACAAGTTTCAACCTTTCGTCATCGGAGGATACACACCAGGTAATCCGTTCGACGCGCTCATTGTCGGCTACTATGAAGGTGACAGCTTGTTGTACGCTGCCAAGGTAAGAAATGGGTTTGTGCCCCGTGTCAGACGGGAGATCGCCCAAAAGTTTGCCAGCCTAGAGGAGAACTCTTGCCCATTTGCCAACCTGCCAGAGAAAAGACGCACTCAGTGGGCGTTAACACGTGAGGAGATGAAAAATTGCGTTTGGATGAAGCCAGAATTAATCGCACAAATTGAATTTGTTGAATGGACTCCGGACAAGCATCTTCGAGCAGCCAAGTTTATTGGCTTGCGGGAAGATAAAGATGCGCGTGAGATTGTCTGCGAGGGGAATATAGTCCCGGACTGATCAAATTGCTTTGTAGGGGAGTCGCTTCAACTTCTGGGTATCGGTCCCCTCGATGCGAATGAGCCCGGTTGCCGCGACTCGCTTGGGCGAATGCACTTCGTTCTCGTTATAAAGGTGCGCCATCCCGGGCTTGAGGGAGTAAACTTTCTTACGGCGCACTCTGCCGGGCTTGGCTTCGCTGGCAGGCTCAACAATTTCCCACTCGCTCATCTCCGTTTCCCCAAATGCCTGGCCGTATATCGCCCAGGAACTGCCGTGATCGTGAGGATTCGCTTCTTTAGAGCCCCGGTTCAAGTGGGCGCAGATGCAAAAACCGAGTTCCGGATCCTCGTAAATCACCTGACGATCGGGTGTGTTGTCGTTGATGTAGGTCGTGACAAACGTTTCATCTTTAAGAATCTGCTGAACGAGTTCGCGTACCTGTTCCCTGCCCGCCGGCCCGGGATCCGCTTTAAGAATTTGGCGGCACTCAGAAGCAAATGACTCGAGGGTAGCTGGCATGATTAATCCTCCAATCCGGTCAGCTCTGTTTATCGATAAGGCGAACGGGCGTCAAGTCCTTTTGCTTTACGTCAACCCGCAGCCTCAACGTAATGCACTAAACGCTCTCAAGCGTAAGCTGATCGAATGCATCTCAAACGCAGACTCGACGACAGTTCCAAGCTGTCTCTCAGGGATAAGCGATTATGCCTAGAAAAGCGATATTTGCTATGTTAATTTCTCTGTTCCGGCGATAAGCGTTGGATCTCAGCCTGAGAGGATCGATTTTTATACTGTTCCAGGAAATCCCCAATGTCCTCTTGAGGTCAGCATCGTTTGC
>JAICEJ010000163.1 GCA_025924215.1 Candidatus Binatia bacterium | reverse complement strand
GCCTCGCTGCCCGGCCACGATGACAGCCAGTAGTCTGCTTTCGACGCCGTATTGGACAGCCTTGTATCGATCACACAGATCTTGGCGCCACGCTCCTTGCCTTCGATAATGCGCTGGGCGTGCGGATTGAAATAATGTCCGGTTTCAAGATGAGAGCTGAGCAACAGCATGAAGCGAGCATGGGCGTGATCCGGCGAAGGCCGGTCGATCCCCGACCACAAGGCGTAGCCGGCGCGAGCGCCGGCTGAGCAGACGTTGGTGTGGCTGTTATGGCCGTCGATGCCCCACGAATGTAAGATCCGCTGATGGTAGAGCAATTCGTGACCCGGTCTGCCGACGTGGTACATAATTTCGTTGCGGCGTTCTTCTTGAAGCGCTTCGCGCACCCGCGTCGCAATATCATCGAGAGCTTCGTCCCATGAGACCCGTTCCCATTTGCCTTCGCCTCGTTTGCCAACCCGCCTGAGTGGATACTTGATCCGTTCCGGATCGGTCACTTGATTAAGAGTTGCCGGACCTTTGGCGCAGTTGCGTCCTCTGCTGCCGGGATGTTCAGGATTGCCTTCGAAGCGTCGAATACGATGGCTGTCTTTCTCGACGACCGCGACCAGACCGCAAGCCGCCTCGCAATTAAAACAGATGGTCGGAATGATCCGGCAGTGTTTCTCAATTTTGCGCGGCCATTGGGCGGTGTCGTATTCCACCCAATCGTCCCATTTCTCGACAGCGGGAAAATTGGCCAGCCCGCCGCTCGCGCGTTCGAGGTTGGCTGCAGCCGGATGAAGTGGGGTCCGAGTGTCATTCATTTGAAATCCTTCTTAGCTTAAGGGTAGCGCCTGGCCCGCCTTGATCCATAGATGCTCGTACATCCACAAGCCAAACAGCGCAAAAATTGCAGCGATTACGTTCGGGATCACCGAACCTATGGGCAATAAGATCAACAGAACCGGCACGATGGTACCGAGCCCGATCACGAATATCCAAAATGATTTTCGCAGCGCTCCTTTGGTCAACAATTCGCCGGCTCGCACTGTGTCGTCGGCGCCATGCTTCAAAAACAGCTCGGCAAAAATCATCCCTACGCTGACGAGCAGCGAGATCACGAGCAAATTAGCCAGCCAGTAAAACATCGGCACGGTAACTCCGGTAAAAACGCCTACCAGAGTAAGCATCGCTGCGCCGGCTATGATCGCCTGCGCCAGCAGATGCCAAAACAGCAGCGGACTTTGCCAGAAATCTCTTCCCCGAGCCTGAGCGAAGAGAAATGCCGAATACCCCGCTGAGGCGATCGCAAATAACGCCGCCGCCCAGATCACGAGGTTGGAGACAGTGCCGGTGAGAACTCTTTGCCCCAGCCATAACGCTGTCAAAGCTCCGAAAATCATCAGGACATAGCCGCCTAGTGTTAACCAGGAGTTCAAATTGGGTTTAGTCAGCAAGAAAAAAAACCGCGACGGTTTCTTGAGATCGAAGACCAGCAGCAACATCGTCGCTGTAAGAAAAATTAACGAAACGATCGGGCTGAAAAAATTCAGAACCAACTCGTCATGTTGGAAACCCATGTTCAAAAACAACGTCGAGAGCAGCAGCACACCCGCGGCAATGGATTTGGTCCAAAGGTAGGTCGCGATCTTTTTCCCCCAGGGAATCATATGCGGCACATCGTAGACCTCGCGGGCGCCGCCCGGGACCGGCCTGTCGGCTCTGTCACTGCCCAGTGCATAAAGGTCTTCGCCAGGCGCCTTCTCCGCCCAGAAATGGCTCGACTGCGGTTCCATCATCGCCGGGGTGAGCAAATCGCCCTCAACGCCGGCGTAGAAGAGTTTTGGTTTCGTCCCTTTCTCCGGCTTGCGAACGGTGACCTTGTCCATAGCAATGCGCCGGCTGATATCGCTCTGCGGATCGTCGAGATCTCCCGACAGGATCGCTTGCGTCGGACACACCACTTCGCAAGCGGGCTTATAGCCCATCTCGACTCGAGATGCGTCGAAGTTACACTTAGCCGCCGTGTTACGATCCGGATCGATATAAAGAGCGTCGTAGGGGCATGCCTGCATGCAGGATTTACAACCGATGCAGCGCTCGTGGTCGAAGTCGACAATGCCGTCGGGCCGGCGAAAAAGTGCCACGGTCGGGCAGATCTCGATGCAGGGCGCATCGTCGCAGTGGTTGCACCGAAGCACGGCAAAGTGGCGCCGGGTTTCTGGATAAACCCCTTTTTCGACGTACTTCACCCAAGTCCGGTTCACTCCGACGGCAATATTGTGTTCTTCCTTGCATGCTACCGTGCAGGCATGACAACCGATGCAACGGTTCTGATCGATGACAAATCCGTAGCGCATTGAGGACCTTTCGTCTTAAAAATGCCAACCAGCGAGAATCCTTAGGTCATAGCAAAGGCGGCATGAAACTCCAACCAGGACGCCGCTATAAGGATGAATGATGAAGGATGAAAGCTAAAACAAACCCGCCCCGGAGGGCTTGTTTCAGCATTTCGCTTTCATCCTTTCACGTTTGCGTGCATGAGGCTTTTTTCGGCAGCCTGCTAGTTCCTCCCTAGGGACACCATGAAGATTCCCGCCACCACCATGGCGGCGCCGGCAACTTTGCGCCGGGTCACAATCTCTATCTGCCGTGCTATCAAAGGCGTCAAGATAAGCACGAACACCGCGTAGCTATTAATCAGCGGAGCAATAATCGTGACCCGCTCCATGCTCAGGGCAACATACATACATAGGAAAGACCCGCCGGTAAAAATCCCCGACCAGACAAACCAGCGCGCGGCATTGGCCGTAGGCCAACAAAATTTTTCGCCATGAAGATAACGCGTGATTAGAAAGATTTCGACCGTCGATGTGAGCGCGGCGATCCCCGCCGCCAGGATCGGCTCGCCCTCGCCGTCGCCGAGGCCCCAACGCACCGTGACGTCCTTACATGCGAAGATCAAGGCGCAGAGAAAGGGAAAGATCAACTCGGTTTTACGATAAGAGCTCGTAGCTCCGCTCCACGAGACGGTGACCAGGCCACAAACGGTCACGAAAACGCCGGCGATCACCCATGGGCCTGGCCTCTCGCCAAGAAGCAGTATCGCCAGAACCGTCGAAAACATCGGCGTCGTATTGATGATGGTCGATGTAACCGAGCTGCCCATGGTTCGAATGCCGCGGAAACTCAGTACACGGGTTACACCCGGCACCAACAAACCTACGACGACAAAAATTAAATTGTCAAAAATGAAAAATGGCGCGAAGGGGCGAAGTAAAAAATGCGCCGATAATAGAAACACGGTATTACCGGCAATAGTGATCCAGGCGCCCCACGGCGCCGGAGCCAGGTGATAGCCGCGCTGCGCCAAGAGGCTGGCGATGGCAAAGCAAACCGAAGTCAAAATCCCGAAGAAGATCGGCAACACGGAGCTTTATAAGTTTCCTTCGAAGGCGATTTCGTTTAGAGTGCCCGTTATATCCGAATTTTTTCACAATCGCATTCATGCCTTCAACCAATCTCGTCCTTATCCGCCGCAGACTACTCGGTTGGTACGAAAATAACAGGAGAGATCTCCCTTGGCGCAGGACCTCGGATCCGTACGCCATCTGGATTTCGGAAACCATGCTGCAGCAGACGCAGGTCAAGACCGTTCTTCCTTATTACCAAACCTTTCTCAAAGCGTTTCCGACGATCACGGAATTGGATCGCGCCCCGCTTCAACATGTCCTGCGTGTCTGGTCCGGACTAGGATATTATCGCCGCGCGGAGAATTTAAAAAAATCCGCATCGGAGCTGATGCGCCGGCACGGCGGAACTATGCCCCGAGACTACGAGAGTTTGCGCGCGCTGCCGGGAATCGGCGATTACACTGCGGGCGCCATTCTCAGCATTGCCTTCCAGAAAGCTTACCCGGCGGTTGACAGCAATGCTCGGCGCGTATTGGGCCGTTTGTTCAATATGGCCGGGGCAAAACAGTTGCGCACCGCGGCAGAAGAGCTCATCTCGAAGTCGAACCCGGGCGATATGAATCAGGCGATCATGGAACTCGGCGCAACCATTTGTCTACCCGCAGAGCCGCTCTGTTTGCTTTGCCCGCTCGCCGCGCATTGCCGTGTGCACAGCGGAAGCGAAGCCTCCAAGAAGCCGGCGTCCCGGAAAACACTGAAGTTGACAAATGTCACGTGGCCTCTAGCGATTATTCGCCGGGGTGAAAAAATTCTATTGCGGCGCCGCGCCAATAGAGGCTTGCTCGCCGGAATGTGGGAGCTTCCAGGCGGTGAGAAGCCGGGAAACGACGGGACCCTGATAACTTTACGGCGCCATCTGCAGGAAATCGGGCCTCTTTCAGTTGTCCCTCTGGGCATCGGCGAAATCCGTCATAGCATTACTTACCGCCGCATTCGCGCACCGATTTTTCTATTTGATCTCACTGGCACTGACACCATCGAGTTGCCCGCCTCCAACTGGCGCTGGGTAGCTCCGGCCGCGCTGAACCGTTATCCGGCATCCTCGATGACTCTCAAAGCGGCCCGAGTTTTAGCAAGCTATGAAAAGAGTGCTTGTTAAAAGCCTGCTCATCTCGGCGATAGTCGCATCTCTGGTTTATTTTTACCTTGCCTTGCCCAATGTTTCGCTCTTGAAGAACAGAAATCCTCAGACCTCTGCACTTATGGAACTACGCGACCAGGAGAACAGAGAAAAGAAGTTGCGGGTGTCACGTCAACGAATTTGGGTGCCCTACGGACAGATTTCAGATCATCTAAAGAAAGCTGTTCTGCTCAGCGAAGACGCTTCTTTCTTCAGTCACAACGGAGTGGACTTCGCCGAGCTCAAGGAAGCATTAAAAAGAGATCTAAAAACGCTCAGTTTCAGACGCGGCGGCAGCACCATCACGATGCAGCTAGCAAGGAACTTGTATTTAAATCCGGCAAAAAATCCGCTGCGGAAAATGAAGGAAATCATTATCGCTTGGCAGCTTGAGCAGACTCTTTCTAAAACTCGGATTTTCGAGATTTACCTAAATATCGTCGAATGGGGCCGCAATATTTACGGCGCCGAAGCAGGATCCCGTCACTATTTTGGCAAGTCCGCCGCCAGTTTGGATCCATTGGAAGCCGCCACTTTGGTGGCGCTACTGCCGAGCCCGCGAACAACTCGAGAAAAAAGCATTCTTCAGAGGCGAAACCTCGTGTTAGCAAGACTCGCCAAGGTGGGCCACATCAGCGAGGAGGAATACCATCGCGCTAGGGAAGTTCCGCTTTTTTACAAGGCAAAGAAGGACACTCCCCGGCTGCTGCAAGATTAAAATTCAGGCGGCTACCCGCCGCCAAATTACCCCTGATTCGCAGTACATCCTTTTTCTTCCCAAATCGTCTAAGTCTTGAGGCATTATCTCCGGCGAATGAGAGCCTCCACCTGATCGCCGAACCTAATCAACAGTTTTCGCCGGACAAAGAAAGGGGAACGAATGGAAAAGAGCACAAAAAGGCTGGACACCACCCTGGGCGAGCTCATTGCGGCGGCCAGCGAAGTTGCTTTTGAATATTCCGATAACGACAGAGACGCCTATAAGCTGGCTCAGGCAGCACTGATCGAAATTCTCAGGAAAGCTTCCCATGCTGGCAGCTTGGACGATTTCGGTGAATCGGCGCCAAGAAAAAGTTATCTGCACTAAACCTGCCATGTGGGGGCGAAAAGCCGCCCCCACCCTTCCTAAGATTTTCGCTCGTATAGTCAACGCTGGGAACTTTAAACCTACATCCGACGTTCTTATTTCAGGATTCTGAGCCGCAACCAAAGTTCGACATACTGCATCTAAAGACAAGACCCGAAAACAGGGTATCGCGCCGGCGCCGGTCATTTTCGGATATGCCTGGATCAATAGCACCGCTTACGATAGATGCTTTTAAAGGGCGGCGTTGTGCTGGTGGGATTCTCGACGTATGGTTGAATTAACTCCCGCAGTTGCGGGATTGGTATGAGAAGTATGAAAGATCCGGCTTGACATCGTTGGCGTGCACTCGCCCGAGTTCGCTTGGGAGAGACCGCTAGCCAAGGTCAGAAGGGCTATCGAAAAACTAAAGATTACGTTCCCGGTCGTACAAGATAACGATTTCGCTATTTGGAAGCGCTACGCATCTGGGCCTGGCCGACAATCGTCCCGACCGATAAGAAAGATCGCTATAGCCATATCAATGAGGGCGCCTACGAAAAA
Organism: Candidatus Binatia bacterium; assembly: GCA_025924215.1. Classification (GTDB taxonomy): domain Bacteria; phylum Desulfobacterota; class Binatia; order UBA9968; family UBA9968; genus WHTF01. The sequence goes on along the minus strand of JAICEJ010000163.1, from coordinate 3,307 downwards.
ACCGAATCGATGATTGACCAATTGTTACAAGAAAATAAAGAGGGCTCATGCTGATCAAAAAATCAGAGGATATCAAGTCCTCAGAGATTACCCCCCAGGAGCTGTATCTTAACCGTCGACAATTCATGCTTTCAGCCTCGGTTACCGCTGTCAGCGCAGGCGCGGCTCTCGCTGGATTCGATTTGTTTCGGGGTGCAAGCCAAGCTCTTGCCGCCGAACAAATTAGCAACTTAAAGAAGAGCTCCTACAGCACCAGCGAGAAGCAAAACTCGTTTAAAGACATCACCAACTATAATAATTTTTACGAGCTTGGGCCCGACAAAGAAGATCCCGCGGCAAACGCCAAGTACTTGACTCCGATTCGGCCCTGGACGGTGGCGGTGGAAGGTGAGGTCAAAAAGCCCAAGACTTACGACATCGATGCTTTGACCAAGCTGAGTCCGCTGGAGGAAAGAGTTTATCGATTACGGTGTGTCGAAGCTTGGTCGATGGTAATCCCGTGGATCGGATTTCCTTTAAACACGCTAATCAAACTCGCCGAACCTACCGGCAACGCAAAGTTTATCCAGTTCGTGACCTTGCATGACCCGAAGCGCATGCCCGGCCAAAAATTGCCGATTATGGAATGGCCCTACGTCGAAGGCTTGCGCATGGATGAAGCCATGCACCCGTTGACGATCTTATCGGTGGGCTTGTATGGCCAGGTATTGCCGCCGCAGAACGGCGCCCCGATTCGCGTGGTGGTGCCGTGGAAATACGGTTTTAAAAGCATCAAGTCCATCGTCAAAATCCGTTTCGTGGAAAAACAACCACCGGCGTCGTGGAACATGATGCAGCCCCAGGAGTACGGGTTTTACTCCAACGTTAATCCGGAGGTCGACCATCCGCGTTGGACCCAGGCGACCGAGCGGCGCATAGGGGAGTTTCTCCGGCGCAAGACGCTCATGTTCAACGGTTACGGTGATCAGGTTGCGCAGCTATACAGCGGCATGGACCTAAAAAAATTCTACTAGGAGCGAAGTCGAATTGGCATTTAGCGAGTGGCGAGAAAGACCGAGATCACAACTATATTCGCCTATACGCGTCGGGGATGATAGCTTATACTGTCTGTCCTCCGAGCTTGCATTTTTCTTCTTAGAAAACGCCTTCTAAGCGCTGTTGACTTCTATGTAGTTAACCCGATGCGCTCCTGGATCAAACCTGCGCTATTCATCGCCTGCCTGATTCCGCTAGCGCAGCTCGCGTACGGATTCTATACGGACGATTTGACCGCCAATCCGATCGAATATATCACCCGGTTCACTGGCTCGTGGGCGCTCATCATTTTAATTACCAGCCTGGCGGTCACACCTTTGCGCAAGATGTTCGGCTGGAACGCGCTGATCAAATACCGGCGTATGCTGGGTCTCTTCGCGTTTTTCTACGCGGTCCTGCATTTCTTAACCTATATGATCCTGGACCATTTCTTCGACTTTCAGGCGATCGCCAAGGACATCTACAAGCGCCCCTATGTCACCGCTGGATTCACTTCATTTGTCTTGATGATTCCGCTGGCGCTCACGTCGACGGCGACAATGATCCGGCGTCTGGGCAAGCGTTGGCAACAGTTACACCGCCTGGCCTATATTGCCGCAGCCGCCGGAGTTCTTCACTTTTACTGGCTGGTTAAATCGGATATCCGCCGTCCTGCGCAATACGGCGCGGTGTTAGCATTGCTTCTCGGTGTTCGAGTTGTATATGCGTTACTGCCGGCGGCGTCAAAACGCTTTGCCGGTAAAGCTAAAGCGGTCACGCCGCAAACCGGCGGCTCTCGGTCGACGAGCGCGCGTTAAGCATTCGTCTGTGGCACTGCGCCGGGCGCCTTATAGTTGCTGATTGCCAGCTTTTCCATGCGCGAGCGCAGGGCACTTGATTAATGCGGAAGATCCCCGCGGCACGCTTTTGCAGTGAACCCGACTGCGCCCTCTCTTGCGTTTGACTGCTTGAACATCTTCCAAAAGGCGCTGCGTCGTTCGATTCGTTCAACCATCTAAAAGTCGAAGACAGATGCGTGGAAAAGCCGCTGGTTAGAATAGCTGTTAGAAGGCGCATCTCTCGGCCACTTCTAGTAACGCCTTTTGCGGGTCGTTCCTCCACCGAAAAGCGAGCCGAGCACGCCGCGGATGATCTCACGGCCGACCTGACTGCCGATGGCGCGGGCCGCGCTTTTACCCATGGCATCGAACAAACCTCCCGCTTCCGCTTGCCACGAGCTGTCTGCCGTCTTTGCAGAGGCCTGTTCGAGCTGCGGCGCTCGAGATTTGAGCATTTCATGCGCCGACTCACGATCGACTAACTTTTCATAGTGGCCGTAAATCGTCGATTGTTTCACGATACTTTCGCGTTCGCCCGCTGCGAGCGGCGGCAACTGACTTTGCGGCGGGTAAATCAAGGCGCGATCGACGATCGTGGGCCGCCCCGTTTCGTCCAGGAATGAAACCAGTGCTTCACCAACGCCCAATTCGGTGATCGCCGTTTCAACATCGATGGCGGAGTTCTGGCGGAATGTTTGGGCGGCGGCCTTGACAGCCTTTTGATCGCGCGGCGTAAACGCGCGCAACGCATGCTGCACGCGATGGCCCAATTGACCCAGCACGACGTCGGGAACGTCCAAGGGATTCTGAGTGACGAAATAGACACCAACGCCTTTAGAGCGAATCAGCCGGATTACCTGCTCGATTTTGTCCAGCAACACGGCCGGCGCATCGTTGAACAACAAATGTGCTTCATCGAAAAAAAAAGCCAGCTTGGGTTTATCCGGATCTCCCACCTCGGGAAGCTGCTCGAACAACTCCGACAACAGCCAAAGTAAAAATGTCGCATATAGCTTGGGAGCGTTAATGAGTTTATCGGCAACCAGGATATTGATAGTGCCCCGTCCTTGACTGTCGGTTTGCATCAGGTCATCGAGATCGAGCGCTGGTTCGCCGAAAAATTTATCGCCGCCCTGCTCTTCCAACGCCAGCAGGCCGCGCTGTATGGCGCCGATACTTGCTGTCGAAACGTTACCGTACTTGGTTTTAAATTTTGCAGCATTGTCGCCAACGAATTGCAGCATTGAGCGCAGGTCTTTGAGGTCGAGCAGCAGCATGCCGTTGTCATCGGCGACTTTAAAAACCAAGTTGAGTACACCGCTTTGGGTTTCGTTTAAACTAAGTAGCCGGCTCAGCAGCAACGGCCCCATATCCGAAATTGTTGTGCGCACCGGATGGCCTTGTTCGCCGTACAGATCCCAAAAGACCGTCGGATAAGGGGCGAAGTCAAATTC
>JAICEJ010000162.1 GCA_025924215.1 Candidatus Binatia bacterium | reverse complement strand
CCGGTCGTGCTTTGGGGAGGCTGGCCTTTCATCGAGCGCGGCTGGCAATCGATTGTGAATCGAAGCCTGAACATGTTCACCCTGATCGCCATCGGCGTGGGCGCAGCGTATCTGTACAGCGTCGCGGCAACTCTGTTTCCTGGTATTTTTCCGCAATCGTTCTACGGCCATAGCGGCACCGTCGCGGTTTACTTCGAAGCGGCGGCGATCATCACCACCCTCGTGCTGCTCGGCCAGGTGCTCGAGCTGCGCGCGCGCGGTCAAACCACTAGCGCGATCAAAGCTCTTCTCGGGCTATCGCCGAAAACGGCCAGATTGATTTACCAGGACGGCAGGGAAGAGGACGTTTCGTTGGACCTAATCAAAGTCGGCGACCGCCTGCGAGTTCGCCCGGGAGAGAAAGTTCCCGTTGACGGTGTTGTCGTTGACGGCGCGACTTCAATCGACGAATCGATGATCACCGGCGAGCCAATTCCGGTGGAAAAATCCAAAGGAAGCAAAGTGACCGGCGGCACCGTGAATGGAACCGGCAGTGTCGTGTTGGAGGCGCAGCGAGTCGGCAGCGAAACTTTGCTCGCTCAGATCGTCCGCATGGTAAGCGAAGCACAGCGCACGCGCGCGCCGATCCAGCGACTGGTAGATATTGTGTCTGCGTACTTTGTTTTGGCAGTCATCGTGGTTGCCGCGTTGACATTTGTTGTCTGGGCGCTCTTTGGTCCGGAGCCGCGCATGGCCTTCGCTATCGTCAACGCGGTTTCAGTGCTGATCATTGCATGTCCTTGCGCGCTGGGCTTGGCGACGCCGATGTCGATCATGGTCGGCGTTGGCCGGGGCGCGACCGAAGGCATCCTGATCAAAAATGCTGAGGCGCTGGAAATCCTGGAGAAAGTGAACACGTTCGTTGTCGACAAGACCGGTACATTAACCGAAGGAAAGCCGCAGCTCTCGGAAATTATCACCATGGATTCGAGTTCAGATCGCAAAAAGATCCTTCGCCTCTCTGCGAGCATCGAGCGTGCCAGCGAGCATCCGCTCGCGGCATCGATTGTCGCAGCGGCGGAAAAAGAAGGGATACCACTATCGACTACTGTCGATTTTCGTTCGCTCACCGGCAGAGGTGTCGTTGGCAAAGTGGATGGACATTCCGTAGCCCTGGGCAATATCAAACTTCTTGAGGAGCTGTCGTTGGATCCCGGCCCTCTGCGCATGAGAGCCGAGGAACTCCGCCGGGAAGGACATACGGTGATGTTTGTTGCCATCGACGGCCGAGCGGCCGGACTGGTGGCGGTTTCAGATCCAATCAAGCACTCGACCGACGAAGCGATTAAAATTCTGCATGGAGAAAATGTCAGAATCGTCATGCTGACCGGAGATAGCCGCACTACGGCTGAAGCAGTCGCGCAGCGGTTGGGAATCGATCAGGTGGAAGCCGAAGTGTTGCCCGAACAGAAAGCCGAAGTGATCAAACAACTGCAGGACCAAGGCCGGGTGGTCGGCATGGCCGGCGATGGGGTCAACGATGCTCCTGCGCTGGCGCAAGCGCATGTCGGCATCGCCATGGGCACGGGCACCGATGTCGCCATCGAGAGCGCTCACATCACTCTGGTCAAAGGCGACTTGCGCGGCATCGCTAAGGCGCGGCGGCTGAGCCGGGCGACCATGCGCAATATCCGGCAGAACCTTTTCTTTGCATTCGTCTATAACGTGCTGGGAGTTCCCATCGCCGCGGGCGTCTTGTATCCGCTCTTCGGAATCCTTTTAAGCCCAATCATCGCAAGCGCCGCGATGACGTTCAGCTCAGTTTCGGTGATTGCGAATGCGCTCAGATTGCGTCGAGTCGAGTTGTAATCTTGCTACGATTCTTTCGGCAGGCAAGTCGCAAACCTCTGTGCTAAACGCAAAGCAATTACTGCAGGGACAGTTTCGACGCCGCTCTTTTGCAGTATCGGGTGAAATGCGAACCCGGATCGAACCAGAGAGACAAGCAGCGCGCGTAACGAAAACTGTTGTCCGTTGATCCGATTGCGCTGGGCAAAAAATCGGTGCTGTGCTAGTACCAGAAAGCGATTTCTGGAGGTTGCTAAGATGAGTAGATCGACTCGGCGGCATTTGTTTCTTGCTGCCATCTTAATCATCGCGCTTTTTCTACCGCCTGAGGCGAGCCCGGCCTCCGGCGAACTGCTGGTCGCCTACGGTGGGCACAATGAGACGATGGCGCCGATGTGGGTCGGCGTTGATCGGGGTTTGTTCAGAAAGCACGGTGTCGATCCCCGAGTGTTGCAGACCCGAAGCGGCCCAATCATGATGGCGACCCTGGCGTCGGGCGGAGCCCCTCTGGTTTGGGCGGCGCCGACTAGCGCCATCAGCGCGGCGCTGGGAGGAATGAAGCTCGGGTGCTTCGCAGTCGGCAACGATAGAATTCCGCGCGAGTTGATCGCTCGCAAGGGGATCGAATCGTTGGATGATTTGCGCGGTAAAACCTTCGGCGTTCAAAGCATCGGCGGCGGCTTCTGGTTGGCCACCATGGCCGTGCTCAACGGGCTCGACATCGATCCGGACAAGTACAAGCTCAATATGCGGGTGATTGGCGACACCGGAACTGTTACGCAAGCCCTGACCACCAGTAATATCGACGCTGCGGTGGTGCCTTATAGTTTTGCCGATATGGCCAAGAGGGCCGGCGCCCGCTCGTTGGCGGATGCCGGCACGGTAAAACTCGTTTATCAGGGCACAGCGATGTGTGCGCGGAAAGATTCCACCGCCATCAGTAATGAAACGATGATCGGATTGGCCAAAGGGATTGTCGAAGCGCTGGTTTATATCCAAGAGCCGGCAAATAAGCGTGATGTATCCGAGATTCTCAAGAAGCATCTCCGCCTGACAAGAGACGAAGATATCGAAGCATCATACAACGTGACACGTTTACAGATGACAGCTTTGGATATCGCCCCCAACGGCGAGGCTTGGCGAAGAATCCAGCGCCTGCTCACTCGGGTCAATCCTAAAGTTAAGGAGGCGGATCTGGATCAGTTACTGGTGAGCAACGCAGCACGGACTTTGGAGGAGAGCGGCTTCTTGCCCGACATGAGAAGGAGACTCGGAAGGTAATGAGTTGGGACTAAGAAGCAAGCGAGCGGTGTCGTGTCGCAGCCATGCATTTGTGAAGCGAGTTGACTTAGCTATCGGCACGAACAGGTTGATGTGAACAGGGATCAGACAGGAGGAGATTAAATCATGCAAGGTGGACACGCAATGTTGAAGGCGATTGAGCGAAGCGGCGTCGATTACATTCTTTCTTCTCCGGGTTCGGAATGGCCGCCGGTCTGGGAAGCCTTGGCCGAGGCGGCGGAGCGTGGAGCGCAAAAGCCGAAGTACATCAACTGTCGCCACGAAGCCGTCGCAGTTGCGATGGCGGCGGGTTACACGAAAGTGACCAATCGGCCGCAAGTGGTAATGCTGCACGCCACCGCCGGTCCGCTCAATGCCGCCATGACTTTGCGCGCAGCCTTACACGAGCGTACGCCGATGGTGATCCTCAGCGGCGAAATTGCCGCCTACGGTGAGAATACGCGCGTTGCCGACCCGGGCGGTCAGTGGTTACACGATCTCACGGACCTCGGTGGCTCACCGGATCTGCTCAGAAGCTGCGTCAAATGGGCGGATCGAATTTCTTCAGCCGAGCTGTTGGCGCCGACCATCGAGCGCGCCGTGCAGATTGCGGTTGAGCCACCGGCCGGTCCGGTGCTTATTGGCATCCCCTTCGAATGCATGATGGAAGAAGTTCAGTGGATCGAGCATGGCAAAGCCAACGAAGTCGTGCGCTCGGTGGCAGTAGGCGATAAGGCCATAGATCAGGCGCTAAAGCTCATTGCCAATGCAAAGAATCCCGTCGCAGTCACAGAGTACGTCGGTGGCGATCCGCGCGCTGTTGAGAGGCTCCTGCAGCTTTGTGAATTGTTTTCCATTCCGGTGATGGAAACGTACCGGCCGGCTTTCGTGAATTTTCCGCGCAGTCACCCGCTTTATTTGCATCATGACGCGAAGGCCATCGATGCGGCGGATTTGATACTGATGGTGGAAGCTGTGACACCCTGGTATCCGGCGAGCAAGTCGCCCAAGAACGCCAAAGTCATCGCCATTGCGGCAGAGTTTCCCAATTCGCGGCTCCCTTACTGGGGCTACAATGTCGACCTAGCTCTAGTGGCGCCGCCGGCGCAGACGCTGGAGAAAATAGTAACCAAAGCAAAAGCGTCGGAAGAAGTCGCCAGCAATCGCGCGACTTACGAACACCGCCTAGGGCGCACGCGCGAAAAACATGACGATCATTTCGGCAAGTTGAATACTGAAGCCCGAAAACATGCCGATGACACGCCGATTGATCCAAGATGGCTGTGTCATGCGTTGGCCGAGGCGTTGCCCGAGAACTCGGTAATCTCTGAAGAGACCACGGTTTATCGCACCCTCATACAGGAAGCGATCCCGCGCAACCAGCCGCAATCATATTTTGCCCGAATCACCGGCGGGCTCGGCGTCGGTTTAAGCTATGCGTTGGGCGTAAAATTAGCGATGCCCGACCGGCCCGTCTTCGCGCTGATCGGCGATGGCGCGTTTCACTACAATGCCGTGCCCTCATGCCTTGGGGTCGCTGAAGAATATCAGCTGCCGATCCATGTGGTGGTTTTCAACAATGGCCGCTACTTGTCCATGGAAACCAGCCTGATCAAATATTTCCCGGAGGGCGCAGCGAAAAAGACCGGGGTTCACTTTGGCGCCAACATCGCACCGCATCCGGACTACCAGTATTATGCCCAAGCGCACGGCGGTCGCGGATTCCGGGTGACGCGGCCGGATCAAATCAAGACGGCAGTGGAGCAGGCGCTGGTGCAAGAAAGGGAAGGCAAACTCACAGTGATCGATGTTGTTCTCAGCGATTTCAATCCGCGATAGCGCGGCAGAGAGGGATAAACGAACGGGGGTTTTTGAGCAGCTAAGGAGAGTTTCTCTTGTTTTTCGGCTGATGTTTGGATACGGCGGGTTTCTTGCGCATCCCAGTACGCTGCTTCGCCGGCAGTGTTTTCTTTACGCGGGAAACAGTCGGGGGTGATCCCAACTTTGTCTTTCTTGTTGTTTCCTGCTCCGTTTGCATCACCAGAGGTTGGCCTACAGCCCACTCGGTAACCGGGTCTTTCTTGCTTTTGTTGGGATGCCGCATAGCTTCTATGATGTCACAGTTGTAGTATCTTTCCAATACCAGGAGCGCTGCATGTAACTTTCGGTTAAGTACATATCCTTTGATCGGCTCCATCCGGATGGCATTATGGCGCCGGGCACGCATTGTGACGTTAATCGCGGCGGTTTTTATCTGTACAGCGGGCTCGCGCAGAAGCAGATGAGCTCGGTGACAACCACAAAGCAAATGATACTTCTAGTTGTTATCCCGTTTGTTTATCCATTCACGGATAACAAGTGTAAGCACCTTGGTTACCTACCTGCCGATGCACCGAATATGCGCGGAAAGAGTTTTCTCACATTGCCCTCGGTAATTTTGTATCTCTCCTCCTGGGTGAGCCAATCAATTTCCTGAAAAATCGGCACGAGGTCCTCGAAGTTTCTGCCGGTCATGGGATCGATGGCATTAACGGCGCCGAACATCTCAGTGGCAAAAAGCACGTTATCGGCGCCTACCCGCTTGATTAGAAGCTCCATCGATTCTTTGTCGTAGATCGCCATGTCCCAATAAACTCGCCGCGCCGCTTCCTCGAACGGCTCAAGCCCTTCCTTTACGTGCATGCCCCGATTGCGATTCCATTGGTACGGGACGGCGCCGCCGCCGTGCGGAATGATGATCTTTAATTTTGGAAAATCTTTGAACACGCTGGATTTGAGCAGCTCGATGGCGGCCGAGTTGTGATGAGCAAGATAATAAGAATTTGTAAGATGCATTGCAGGATTGAGCGAAGCGCTGGCATGGATCGTACACGGCACGTCGAGTTCGACCATCTTTTCCCACAAGGGGTACCACCAGTCACTGCCGAGAGAAGGCGTCAGAGGTTCGCGTCCCCCGGCAACATCGGGGTTAACGTTGCAACCGACGAAGCCCAATTCTTTAACGCAACGGTCAAGTTCATCGACCCATTCCTTCGGGCTGACATCAGGCGATTGCGGCAACTGGCATACGGCGGAAATCTTATCCGGCCATAACCGCGCAACTCGCGCGATGAGATCGTTGCACGCCTCTGTCCAGTAGCGGCTAACGAGGGGCGAGCCGAAATGATGGCCCATCGCGGAGGCTTGGGGAGAAAACAAAAGCCGATCGATACCGGATTCTTTCATTCGCTTGAACTGACCTTCCATTGAGCGTGCCAGAACCTCATCGCTGATCTGTAACTTTGCTGGTATGGGCTTCCCTAGATGCGTGATCTGCTGGCCGCGGTATGCCTGCAGCTGCGCTGGAGCAGTGGTGTAGTGGGTGTGGGCATCGATGATCATGAGGTGGCTCCTTCCTATATTTTCCAAAGGCGAATCGGTTTGTCTGACATAGAGCCCTTTGCTATTCAACTGGCGCAAGTAACGAAAACAAGGAGTACGGTATCATGTCAGGCATACCCCGCTTGAACGGCGTAATCAAAGCCCTCGAACAAGGTCATACCGGCTTCGTTTCATTTTGCCCGGTCGGTATCGAAAGTGTCGTCGCCATGGCGGGATCGCACCTCGACGGCGTCGCATTTGAAATGGAGCATCCCCTCGATTTTCCCGGTTTACGCCAGGCCCTGCAGTTGATGGTCGACCGGCGTCAGATCCGTCGAACAAGCATCGCTAGCTCCCGCGGTCACGCCTATGTGCGTATTCCGTCCAACGGCGGCGAGCACAATCAGTGTATCGCTAAGCTCGCCGGCAGAAGTGCCGATTGAATCTCGTCGATAAAAATTAAAGCTGTGCAGTTCAATATCTAACTGATTGACCGCAGGAGCTTGCTATAAGAGACGTTGCTTGAGGATGGCTATCCATAAGGGAAGTAAAGGACGAGGACTTTTTGCGCTGCCGCCAGCCTTTATAAACTCGCTCAGAGGAATCTCGAAGGCCGAAAATTCCAGCAACCTGCAACTGGCTGCTGATTCGAGGGCAGCCGTGATTCATGATTACGTTTTTCTCAACCACAATATTGTCTTGAGCCAGTAAGTATCTGCTCGGGCGACTGCGATTTATCCCGGAATTGATCTCGTACTCGATGCCGTAAAAAGCAGGCGGCATCAACATCTCCGTATGAATATTTTGCCGCCCTACCAGTCGAAAGCGGCCACATCTAGCGGAATCGCACCTACGATCGGTCTACGTTGACAGCGGATTCTTATGTGATAAGAGGCACGACATCTTGCTAAAGCCAGGCTGCCTGCTGGGGTGACAACATGAGACTACTACGTCGGCTGATTCGTGGCCTCCTTGCATTAACGATTTGTCTGATTTCGGTTCCGCAAAAACTAGATTCTCACGGCGGAGACCCTAACCTGATTCACGCCTGCATCAACGATAAGGGGATCGTTCGGATTGTCGGGCCCAATGATGATTGTGCCAAATCGGAAACGGCGCGACACTGGATACGGGTGCGACAGGGGAACAAGCCGCCGCGCGACCGGAAGGTGTTCGGTGGCAAGTTAGCCTCGGCAGACTTGTTGGACTCAACCGTAGGTATCGCAGATACCCAGCGCCGGATCGCGGATAGTAAGCTGTTATTCGTGGAACCATCACGGAGCGTGCCGCTTGCTAGTGACTGAGTTCGATGAATCTCGCGCTCCCGCTTCGGAATAGCGCTATTCGCATACTAGTTTTTTAGGCAGCGATTATGGCCTCTGCGGCCTTAAACTGATGCTTATGCGGCTAAGATCATCGAGCGCGGCTGGATAAAGCCTGCCCTCCCCCGCCTTTGTTTACACAGACCCAGGTTTTGAATATTACATTAGCCATCTAGGCTCGACATTAGGAGGCGCCATGATTCACACGCGCATTTGCGATCTGCTTGGCATTGTTCATCCGATCGTTTTGGGAGGTATGGGAACTGCGACCACCGCGCCGCTCGTCGCTGCCGTATCCAATGCCGGTGGCTTCGGCACCCTGGGCACGTCTGCCTTCAATGCCGCAACCCTTGATACGGAAATCGCGTCGATCCGTGAGCGAACCGAAAAGCCATTTGGTATCAATCATCTGCTCTTTCAAATCCAGGAGGATATGTTCACGGTTACTCTGAGCGCTAAACCGACGGTCGCCGCGTTTGCCTGGGCTCGCAAGGATCAGGACCTGCGGGAATATTTTCAGCGCGCTCACGATGTTGGATGCAGAGTCATGTACATGGCGGGTGAAGTTCCGGAAGCTCTCCGTGCCGCAGATGCGGGGGCGGATGTGATCGTGGCGCAGGGCACAGAAGCCGGAGGGCATGTGGTTTGGATGGCGTCTCTGCCGCTGCTGCCGATGATGGTCCAAGCCGTGGCGCCGTTACCAGTTCTCTGCGCGGGTGGTATCGCCGATGGCCGCGGGCTTGCGGCGGCCCTGGCGCTTGGAGCCGAAGGCGTACTGCTCGGCACTCGTTTCATGGCCACGCCGGAAGCGCCGATTCATCCGAACTTCAAACAAGCGATTGTTGAAAGCGACGGCCATGACACCGTGCTGACGGAAATTCCTGATCTCGCCAGTCAGCGCGTCTGGCCCGGAGCGATGTCGCGAGCTCAGCGCAACCGTTTCATCGAGCGCTGGTCCGGACGCGAATGGGCGCTGCGGCAAAATGCCCAGGACGTTGGCAGGCAGGTTGCGGCTGCCCGCGCTGCCGGCGATATTCATAACGCCTCGCTTTCCTTCGGGCAAGATGCCGGTTTGATCGATTCCATCAAGAGCGTACGGGAAGTAATTCAAGACACTATCGGCGAGGCGGAGACTATCATCAAAGATCGATTGCCCAGCCTTCTGCGCCAGAGCGGAGAAGCAAAGAAGTTGACTAGCGGCAAAAAGACTGCATCAAAAGGTTCGTAGTAACTGCACCGATCTGCCTGGACGTTTGATGGGTAGGGGCGAAGCAGTGAAGAACAGTTCTTCGGCAGACAGAGGTTTCAAAATCTGGGCTCTACCTGACGAGTGCCTTAAATACTTTCTGGCTCAGCTGAACGTGGCAACGAGCAACGTTATCTAAAGGCTGCCTGGGTTTACCTATCTTCAACCAATCAGGTGATTCTTCCAAATGCGCCGACTGGCATCGTTCATCGCGATGCTTTTGAATACAGCTCAAGCAGAAGCCGATCACCGGCGAGTCAGCGATCTCCTCATAGTAGCGTAGCGGCCAATTCTCGCACTCTCTGCAGAAATGCCAGACGTCGGTCAGGTTAGACTTTCTATAAAAGGTTCTCAAATCGGCCATGCGAGCTCCTGATCAATAGAGCCTGATTAAGAACCACAGGAGAATGGAGCGGCGATGCAATCAACGACTTTGCTCCAACTTCCTGCCAGTTCATCGCCTATGTTAGTGCTCCTCATGCCGCCCCAGAAAACCAAAGCAACCAGAAAAACGATCAAGGT
>JAICEJ010000161.1 GCA_025924215.1 Candidatus Binatia bacterium | reverse complement strand
TTTGGTGGTGCCTGTTTCCGAGAAGAGGCTTGAAGAGACAAGCATTCGCGCGCTGGACCGCCGACTAAAGGGAAAGCTACAGGAGCGCATCCAGAAAAGTAAGTTTGCCGGGACTGAAGGCGCCAGCCTGCTCTACTCGACCGCCGGAGTGCTCCCTGCCGCAAATCTGCTGCTGATTGGACTCGGCAAGGCGTCGGAGGTAGATGCTGAAGTTTGGCGTAGATCCGGAGCGCGGGCCAGACGAGAGGCCAGTGCGCTTGGGCTTGAGGATATCGGATTTTTTTTCTCTCCCGAACGAGATCCCGCTGGCGCTGCCGCGGCAATCGTTGAGGGAGCATTGCTGGCTTCTTACCAGTTCACTAAATACCGCTCTAACGCAAAGAACCCTTTAGGGGTTAAGACTCTCACGCTCCATAAACCGGGGCTGAGTCGCAGCAGCGGTATGGATCAGGCGGTCCGCATTGCTGAACAAACTGTCGGCGCGGTTTTCTTAGCCCGCGATTTGATCAACGAGCCTCCCTCGGTCACTACGGCGCGATATTTAGGCGAACAGGCGGAGCGTCACTGTCGCGGCCGCGGTCTGTCTGTGGACGTCTGGGGTAAAAAGAAAATCGAATCCATGAAGTTGGCGGGGCTCTTGGCCGTTAATCGCGGCAGTCAAGAAGAGCCACGTTTTATAACGATTCATTACAAGCCGGCGGGTAAACCTAGGAAGAAAATCGCCCTAATCGGTAAAGGAATCACTTTCGATTCAGGTGGGCTATCTCTCAAGCCGCCCAAGTCTATGGAGACTATGAAACTGGATATGGCGGGTGGCGCGGCGGTCATTGCGGCCATGAGTCGGCTGCCGGTGCTGCATCCGGCAGTTGAGGTCATTGGCTACATTCCGACGACGGATAATCTGCCCGGCCCCAACGCTCAGAAGCCCGGCGATGTCATTCGTTACCTTAATGGCAAAACCATCGAAGTCTTGAACACCGACGCCGAAGGCCGTTTAATTCTTGCCGATGCTTTGGCGCTAGCCGCTAAACAAAAGCCGGATTACATGATCAATTTGGCTACCTTGACCGGCGCTTGCATGGTCGCTTTGGGCACACAGGTGGCCGGTATGTTCAGTAACCACCACGCTCTCGCCGAAAGAGTCATGCGCTGCGCGCAGGAATCGGGAGAGAAGCTCTGGCAACTCCCGCTCGTCAAGGAGTATCGCGAGGACATCAAGAGCAGCGTTGCCGACATCAAGAATATTGGTAGCGGCCACGGCGGCGCGATAACCGCGGCCCTGATACTACAAGAGTTCGTTGAAGAAATTCCCTGGGCTCATCTCGACATCGCGGGGCCCGCATATACCGACCGCGACATTGCCACCTGTCCCAAGGGCGGAACCGGATTTGGCGTGCGCACCTTACTAAGATTTCTTATGACCGTTTAGAGAAGGAGACAACCATCGTGGGAAAAATCACTGAAGTTGGCGACAACAATTTCGACGTTGAAGTAATCCAAAGTAGCGTACCGGTGCTGGTCGATTTCTGGGCGCCGTGGTGCGGTCCATGCCGGTCGATCGCGCCAATTGTCGAAGAAATCGCCGGAGAGTACGAAGGCAAACTGAAAGTAACTAAACTCAACGTCGATGAGCATCCCGCCACAGCGTCGCGCTACGGGATTCGCGGCATCCCAAATCTGCTTATTCTTAAGTCCGGCGCGGTAAAAGAACAAATTGTTGGCGCCGTCCCCAAAGCAAAGCTGGTCAGCGCAATCGACAAAGCCCTACAGTAAGAAGATACGGGATTGTTTGAAGGGGTTACTTGATTCCAAGAGCATCAGCTTACCTGCGGGCATCCAAGCAGCAGGCTCAGCGTCTCAATGATCAATGCTCGAATTGCAAAACGGACTTCTCGGACCCGCTCTCCTCAGAAAGTGTACCGGCGCATACTGACGTTTATCATCATGCCGACTGCGAACATCATCGAGGCCAGTGCCGACCCGCCATAGCTGAATAGCGGCAGCGGGACGCCCACTACTGGCATCAGGCCCGCGACCATCGACACATTGATCACCACATGCCAGAACAGGATTGCCACCATGCCGAAGATTAACAGCGCGCCGAATCGATCTTTGGCTCGTTCAAAGAGCTTAAGACAATAGACCATCATGGCAAAATAACAGGTAAGCAAAATGACACAGCCGACAAAGCCCCACTCCTCGGAAAACACTGCGAAGATAAAATCAGTATGCTGAGCCGGCAGGAAATCCAGCCGGTTTTGGCTACCGTGCAAGTAGCCTTTGCCGAACATCCTTCCCGATCCGATCGCAATCTGTGATTGAATGACGTGGTATCCGGCACCCAGCGGATCACGATCAGGATCAAAAAATGTCAGCACACGCTGCCGCTGGTAAGGCCACAGTAAATTCCATCCAATTGGCAGAAATGCCAGCCCGGCAGCGGCCAAACCGAGAAATGACTTTATTCGTAGTCCCCCGATCAGCATCATACTCATAAAAACCAGGCCGAGAATAATCGCAGTGCCAAGATCAGGCTGAACCAGCGTCAGTAATATTAGCGGCGCAACCAATGCGAACGGCGCCCAAAGATCACGTAGACAATAGCCGCGCGACGGCTCGCTATCTTGAAAGTATTTCGCCATCACCAAGACAATGGCCAGCTTTGCCGGCTCCGAGGGCTGCAGTCTGAAGAACCCGAGATTAATCCAGCGCTGCGAGCCACCTCCTGAATGTCCGACAAAGAAAACCAATATCAGCAGAAGCAAGATTAACCCGTAAAACGGATATGCCAGCCGATCGACATAGTGGTAATCAAACGCAACCGTGGTGAACATAACCGCGAGTCCCAGCCCCAGCCAGAGGAGCTGGCGCGAAGGGAGGCCTCCGGCATGCTCCGCCGCGATGTCGTAATTGGCGCTATAGATGGTCACGATCCCCATACCGACGAAGGCAAGGGTTAGAAGAAACAGAGGCCAATCGAAATGTGAAATGAGGCGGCGATCAATCTGCAACGATCTCTCCTGGCGCCCGGGCCTGTTGTTGACCCTTCGGCTGGTTTTTCATTTCGATGTATTTCTCGAAAACTTTTTTTGCCATGGGAGCAGCGGCTTCACCGCCGTGCCCGCCGTGCTCTACCAAGACGACGATGGCGACTTGTGGATTCTCGACCGGCGCATAGGCAACGAACCACGCATGGTCGCGGTTGAAATAAGAGAGTTGCTCGCTCTTGAGATAAGCTGCCTTCATCTCGACAACCTGCGCGGTGCCGGTCTTGCCGGCGACCGATATCATGTTCGAACGCGCCGCCCCACCGGTGCCGCCTCTGCCTCGGACCACATCAGCTAGAGCCGTCTGAACCCGCTGCAAGGTGGTTGGCTTCAAATTGATGGTGCGAATCCTTTCGGGCCCATACTCGCGCACCATTGTGCCATCCACAGACTCAACCTTGTTGACGATGCGCGGGCGATAAAGAGTCCCGCCGTTGGCCACCGCCGCCATCATGTTTGCGAGTTGCAATGGAGTGGTCGTTAAATACCCTTGGCCGATTGCCACCGAAGGTGTTTCGCCCGGATACCAGGGTTGACGGTAACGCTTTCGCTTCCAAGCCGTGTCCGGCACCAGTCCGTCTTTTTCATCGTCGAGAAAAGCACCGGTTTTTTCGCCCAACCCGAAGGCGCGGGAATACTTGGCGATCTTGTCTATGCCCAGGCGCTGGCCGAGCTGATAGAAATAGACATCGCAGGATTCGACGATCGCCTTGTGAAGGTCGACCGAGCCATGACCGCCCTTCTTCCAATCACGGAAGCTGCGGTTCCCGAACGGGAAAAAACCAGGATCAGAAATCCGCGCATCCGGATCAATCACGCCTTCCTCAAGTCCAGCGATCGCCATGATTATTTTGAACGTCGATCCCGGAGGATACTGTCCTTGAATCGCGCGATTATTAAGCGGTCGCAGCCTATCTTTTGTCAGGGTGCGCCATTCTTCGGGTTTGATTCCGCGGGCAAAGAGATTGGGGTCGAACGCCGGCGTACTCACCATCGTCAAAATCGCGCCAGTGTGAATGTCCAGCGCTACAATGGTTCCTTCCCTGCCTTTGAGCGCTTCGTAAGCGGTTTGCTGCAGCTGCCGGTCTAGCGTGAGGTGAACCGTATAACCGGGAACATCAACCACTTCGTGCAGCACTCGCACCCGACGCCCTAAGGCATCGACTTCAACCTGCTGCCCGCCGTTTTGGCCTTTAAGAAAGACTTCCCATCTTTTTTCTAAGCCATACTGGCCGATCTCATCACCGGATCCGTAGCCCTGCTCTTTAAGTATCTTGAGCTGTTTGGGGCCGATCTCACCGAGATAGCCCAACACATGCGCCGCTATCGGGCCGTCAGCGTAGTTGCGCCGGGGTCGTACCCGCAAGTTAACCCCCGGAAGATCGAGCTGATGTGTTTCGACTGCTACGACCGTGGCCCAATCCACATCCCGCCCTAAGATGATTTCATCGAATGCGGCGCGACTCTTGTTCTCCTCGAAAACTGCAATGAGCTCATGCTCCGGTCGCCCTAAGTACTTCGCCAGTTGACGCAATGTGCTTTGCGGGTCTCCCGCATCTTCGGGCACAAACAACAGGTCGAATGATGGTCGGCTGTCAACCATCAACTCGCCTTGACGATCCATGATCATGCCACGGGTGCCGGGAACTCTCTTGATTCGCACCCGGTTGTTTTCAGAAAGGAAAGTATAGCGTTCGCCCTGAGCAATCTGGAGAACCGCCAGGCGTGACATAATTCCGAGAAAAGCGATAATTAAAACAAGATAAACAAACCGCGTACGGACGCGGAGTTCCGGGGCGCCATCTTTTCGAGCCACATCGCCGAGAATAGCCATCAATAATACAACCCGGGTATCTGGACCTTTTCGAGATAGGTTTGGCCGCGGCGCAAGAGCGCAAAGACGAACGGAGCCAGCAGTGCGGCAACCAAAGCTTCGAGTAGTATATACCGTAAGGCCCCCATCCAGAAGCCTTCGGTGCTGAGAAAAATCACCGAGACCAACACTAACGCGACTCCCTTGACCAATGAAGCCAAGAGAACAACCACGGCGCTGACCAAGTGATTATGAAGCCAGATTGAACGAGAGCTGAAGTAGACGGCCAGGAATACCAATGACATTGCGAACGCATTGATACCCAAAATCGGGCTTGAGACAACATCAACCGAGTAGCCCAATACAAAGGATGCCAGAACGGCGCCGACGGTCGGATGGTGCAGCCCCCAGTAAACGCAAAGAACAAGTATCAAATCAGGAACCAAGGGGAAGAAGTGGAGGAAAGTCGTCTGTAGCAGAACCATCAGGAGTCCGATGGCGAATAAGAGCAGCGAGAGTTTCATGTCCGACCCACAGAACCGTTATTTCGCGGCTGATCTCCCTTCGGCGCTGACTACCAGCACGATTTCAGTGCGAGCAAGACTGACCGCCGGCATGACCTCGATGACTTGAAACAAACCCAAACTCTCTTTGCGCACCTTAGTGACCGTGCCGACCATCAAGCCTTTGAGAAACACCCCATCGAGACCCGACGTGATAAGCCGATCGCCAACCTGAACATCCTCAGTACGTTTGATGTATTTCAGCACCGTGCCGTTTTCCAACGAGCCCGACACAATGCCGCGCGCGCGAGTGCGCTGCACCATGACATCGATTCCACTGTTGGGATCGGTGAGCAACAAAACCTTGGCGCTTCGCGCCGCCACGTCCACGACCCGTCCCACAACTCCCAAAGGCGTAACTACAGACATTCCCTTGCGCACTCCATCGGCGGTGCCTTTGTCGATGGAGCAGCTCTGAAACCAGTTGCTCGCGCTGTTGGCAATAATCGAGGCTGTGATGCCGGCAGCTGGCAAATGCGAGCGGAAATCCAATAAGTGTCGGAGTTGCTGATTGGTTGCTTCCGCTTCCAAAAATCGATTTCGCTCCATCTCAAGCTCTAAGACGCGTTTTCTGAGCCGTTCGTTTTCAGCCTTGTAGCCGGCCGCCGTGAGATGGCTTTCCCGCAATCCCTTGATCCAGCTCGTGGTTGAATGCGCCGCAATCTGCAATGGCCGGATTAGCCATAGCAGAAGCGGTCCGATCGGATCGTTTTTGAGCTGGCCGCGAGCGGCCGCGGTCATTATATAGAGGGATAAGACAATGCAGAAACAGCAGCTAAGAGGAATTTGGTACTTGCGAAAAAAAGCGAGCATTGAAGGCTCGAACGTGCAGGAGCAGGAGACATTGCGGGTCTCGAAACCTAGTGAACGGCGACCTCCCTGAGTAGTGAGATTTCATCCAAGGCTTTGCCTGCGCCCATCACTACCGCAGTCAAAGGATCGTCTGCCATCATCACCGGCAGGCCAGTCTCTTCCCGCAACAGAATGTCGAGATTCCTGAGCAACGCCCCGCCGCCAGCCAGCACAATACCACGATCGACGATGTCAGATGCCAATTCGGGGGGCGTTCTCTCGAGTGAAAGTCGAACTGCCTCGACAATTTGATTGATGGGCTCCAACAGTGAGTCTCTAATCTCCTCATCGGTGATAACAACTGTCTTTGGCACGCCAGCCACAAGATCCCGCCCTTTGATCTCCATCGTTTGAATTTCATCGCCCGGATACGCCGACCCGATGGTTATCTTAATCAGTTCGGCGGTCCGTTCGCCGACCAGGAGATTATATTTGCGTTTGATAAATTGAGCGATGGCTTCATCCATTTTGTCGCCACCGACACGCACTGAGCGCGAGAAAACAATGCCCGACAGAGAAATGACAGCTACCTCAGTAGTGCCGCCGCCGATATCGACAATCATATTTCCTGTCGGTTCAGTGATCGGCAGGCCCGAGCCGATAGCGGCAGCCATCGGTTCCTCGATCAGGTAGACTTCACGCGCGCCTGCCGATTCCGCCGACTCCCGCACAGCGCGCTTTTCAACTTCAGTGATACCGAAAGGGACCCCGACAATGATCCGCGGTCGCACCAAAGTTCGCCGATTGTGAACTTTTTGAATGAAGTAGCGCAACATTGCCTCAGTAATCTCGAAATCAGCGATGACGCCGTCTTTCAACGGCCGGATCGCGACGATGCTGCCAGGCGTCCTTCCGAGCATGCGTTTCGCTTCCGCGCCTACCGCCAAAACCTTTTTGCCTCCACGCTCATTTCGTTGCTGGACGGCAACAACCGATGGTTCATTGCAAACGATGCCTTGATTTTTGACGTAGATCAGTGTGTTGGCGGTTCCAAGATCGATCGCAAGATCGTTGGAAAACACCCCAAACAGGGCATCGAACATCATCACTCCTTATTTAGCGCGAAAAGAGAAGACTAAAGCAGCGTAAAAATAGCAGATTTGTCACTACCAAGCAAGAAAATGAAATTTTTCAACAGGGTAGAAACTGGTGAGTTGCATTGCCAATGACCTTTCCCTATCATTATTCTTCTCTCAAATACGCTCTTCCGACCTAACGCTGAAAGGCTTGTCGCGCATGCTCGATTTTCTAAGAAAAAAGAAACGATCCTGGATCATCACCATTCTATTGGGCCTGATTATTGTCGTCTTCATCGCATTTTACGGCGGCTCCCAACAGCCGACCGGCGTCACCTCTCACGTCGCGGAAGTAAACGGTGAAAGCATCTCGCAGCGAGAATTCATAGTGCACTACCAGCGCGCCGTGGAACGCTACCGCGAAATGTTCAAAGGCTCTCTTACGCCGGAACTGCTGAAAAACTTAAATATCAAGCAATCGCTACTGGAAGAGATGATCGAGGCCCGTTTAGTGCTTCAGGAAGCGCGCCGGTTAGGTCTCAGCGCCACCGATGAAGAACTCATGAATGCCATTGCGCAAGTCCCCGAGTTCCATGTCAACGGCCGGTTTAACAAAGAGCGCTATATACAGCTTCTGCGTGCCAATCGGCTGACTCCAGCGCAGTTCGAAGAAGATCAGAGAAAACAGCTCACCATCCAGCGCTTACTCGGAGTTCTCGCCGACGCCGCGCATGTGACTGAAGCCGAGGTGCGCGAGCGCTATCGCTTCGAACAGGAAAAGATCAATCTGCAGTTTGTCCGGTTTTCAGTCAGCGACAACTTATCTGACGTAAGGATCACTGACGAAGATGTCCAGAAATTTTATGACCGTAACAAGGAATCGCTCAAGGAGCCGCTTAAAGTTCAGGTAGAATACATCCCCTACTCTTTCGAACAGTTCTCCGGCCCGGTGCAGCTTACTGATAAGGAGGTTGAGGATTATTACAACTCCAACCGCGCAACCAAGTTTACCACGCCCAAACAGGCAAAGGTCCGTTACGTAATGGTTCGTCTCGATGCCGTAGCAGACGCCAAACAGAAAGAGGCTGCTCAAGTTCGGGCGAATCGAATCGTCGCAGAGGCGCGCGGAGGAAAGAGTTTCGCCGAATTAGCCAAAAAGGAATCGCAGGATCCCAGCGCAGAAAAAGGTGGAGAGATCGGCTGGCTCAATCAAGGACAACTGCCGGAAGCTCTGGACAAGCAGATATTCGCGTTGGCTAAAGGAGAAATCAGCGAGCCTATCGAAACGCCGGTGGGTTTCCACATCGTCAAAGTCGAAGATATCAAGGAAGAAAAAACACTGAGCTTGGCCGAGGCGAAACCGGTTATCATGCGCGAGCTCAAACTTGAAAAAGGGAAGTACGAGGCGGCAAAGATCGCCGATCGGGACCGCGAAAAAGCGGCCTCCGGCAATGATCTCGCCAAGCTCGCGCAAGAGAACGGCTTGTCGCTAAAGACAACCCGACTATTCAGCGAGGGAGAAGTATTGCCCGAAATTGGCCCAACGCAAGACTTCTATAAGACCGCGCTAGCACTGAAAGCGAAGGAGGTTAGTTCAGTGATCGAAGGACCGAATGCCTACTATGTTCTCCAAGCAAAAGAACGTACGGAAGCAGTTGTTCCGCCGCTGGATGCGGTCCGCGGTAAAATCGAGAAAGGTCTGAAAGAATCAAAGGCTTATGAAATGTCCGTGCAGCAAGCTAACGATTCGCTCGATCAAGTCAAAAAAGAACCGAACCTTGCAAAACTTGCTCGTGATAAGAAACTGAAGCTGGAGGAAACCGGATGGTTCGTCCGAAACACACAACAGTTACCCAAAGTGGGCGAGCTGCAAAATCTCACAGCCGGAAGTTTGGCACTCTCCGCGCGCAAACCTATTCCCGATAGGATTTTTACGCAAGCTGACGCAGCCTTCGTGTTTGCTTTCAAAGAGGCTCAGCCGGCTGACATGGCTCAATTTGAGAAGGATAAGAGCCAACTGATGCAACAGGCATTAGCCGAGGCCCGCCAGCGGATCCTTTTAAAGTTCAAAGACGAGCTCAAAGCCAAGGCGATGATCGAGATTAATTCCGGGCCTCTTGAAGAAATCTGATCGCCTCCGTACTGATGCAAATCGTCTTGCTTCGCCATGGGGCGACAGATTGGAATCTTCAAGGCCGCTGCCAAGGTTCGAGTGATCGCCGGCTCACCGAAGTGGGCCTGCGTCAGGCCGAGCAGATTTCAACTCAGCTCA
>JAICEJ010000160.1 GCA_025924215.1 Candidatus Binatia bacterium | reverse complement strand
GCGGCCACCGATAAAACCATGCTGATTACCATGGCGACTCACGGCCGGTCGGGTTTGAATCGCTTTTTGTTGGGCAGCATTGCCGAAAAGGTCCTGCGCGGCACGGTGAATCCATTATTGTTGATCCGCGCCGGCGATGAAAAATCACAGGGCGAAGCAATGCTCAAGTCGATCATTGTGCCTCTGGACGGGTCCGAGCTTGCCGAGGCCGTGCTGCCAATCGTGGCCGACATGGCGAAGAAGCTCGATCTTGAGATCGAATTGTTCCGCACCTATCACGTCCCATACAACGTCTACTCCGGCGACGAGGGTCTTTACGCCGTCAACTACGAAGAACTGCTCGCCGGGCTGCGCGATGAAGCGGCCGAATATCTCGAAAAGAAGGCAGCCGATCTCAAAAGACTTGGAGTCGCGAAGGTCCAATGCATAACCAAGGAGGGTTTGGCTGCCGATGAAATTATCTCGCTAGGCCGGAAAACGCCGGATAATTTGATCGCGATGTCTTCGCACGGGCGATCTGGTGTAAGACGCTGGGTGCTCGGTAGCGTGACCGAGCTGGTGGTGCGCCATTCGGGCGATCCAGTGCTCGTGATTCGGTCGGTTTAAGCGGCGCCAATTAAGCAGCAGAATCATGTACTCAAAAATCCTCGTTCCACTGGACAGCTCAAAGACGGCAGAAAAGGTGCTGCCCGTGGCTCGTTGCTTGGCCCGCGGTCTGCAAATTCCCGTGGAGTTGTTAGGCGTTATCGACATAGTTGACATGGCGTCTCATCTTGCCACGGATAAACTGTCGATCATTCACGACATGGTTGACGATGCGAGCCGAAGATTCACCGAGTATTTGGAAGGAATTTCCCAAAATTTTCCCGCCGGCACAGTGCGTTGCACGGTCCAGACCGGAAGTGCCGCCCAGGCTATCATTGATTCTGCTGCCACGGATAAGCGAACGTTAATCGCCCTAGCAACCCATGGTCGCTCCGGTCTCGACCGCTGGTTGCTCGGCAGCGTGGCGGAAAAGGTTTTACGAGGAGCGTCAAATCCGACTCTGGTGGTCCGAGCTCGGGACGACAAGAACCCCATCTGGGCAATGGCCGCGTTGAAGCGAATCATTGTTCCACTCGATGGGTCCGAGTTGTCGGAGGGCATCTTGCCCTATATCAAAGAATTGGCAAAACAGCTTGATATGGAAGTGACGCTGATCCGCCTCTACGGCGGTTTATCGGCCGCCGGCGACGGCTTTTATAGTCCCCACCAGTTAGATGCGTTGACTGCTAGGCTCCGTGACGAAACCGTGACATATCTCGAAAGTAAAACAGAGGAGATGAAGCGACAGGGTCTCAATAGGATCTCCTTCGCAGCGAAGGAGGGTTCGGAAGCAGACGAAATACTAACGATAGCGCGGCAGACCCCGGATACGATGATCGCTATGTGCACGCATGGCCGTTCCGGCGTGCAGCGCTGGGCGCTAGGCAGCATTACCGAGAGGGTCGTCCGCCATTCCGATAACCCGGTTTTGGTAGTGCGCGCGGGTCTTGATCAACGGTCCGCGGGAAAGTGACGAGCGATGTACAGCAAAATTCTCGTGCCTTTGGATGGGTCGAATGTTTCGGAGCAGATTGTGCCTTACGCCCGTTTCTTTGCCGATGCGTATGGCATCCCCGTGGAGTTGTTGCGCATCACCGATCCGGACGCGCGCCCGCCCTTTTGGCCTCCCGAAACTAGTGGTCAGTATCTAAAGAAAATTGCCGCCGAATATTTCTCCGGCACTACTAGCACCGCCGCTGAAGTCGGTGCGCCGGCGACGGTCATCGTCGATCACGCCAAAATCGATCCTTCATGCCTGATCGCCATGGCGACACACGGTATTTCCGGAGCGCGACGATGGCTCCTCGGCAGCGTAACGAGCAAAGTCGTTCAAACGGCGACCAATCCTCTGCTGCTCATCCGCCCGACCCATACTCCCGATGCTTTGACGCCGGTCAAGATGGATCAGATCTTTGTCGCGCTCGATGGATCCGGTTTGGCGGAAAAAACCCTGCCGCATGCATGCGCACTCACGAAGAGGCTGAACCTTGAGATGCAATTGCTGCGTGTTTACTCGTTACCCGTGGACGCCTATGTCGTTGCCGACGGCGTGATCGCTCAAGGCCCGGCGCAGTACCGCGAGGAATTGGCCAGACAGGCGCAGGATTACCTCGACGGCAAAGTCGCCGGCCTGAGAGCCGAGGGGTTCAAGCGCGTCGTTGCGATTGCGCTTGAAGGGGACGCCGCCAGCGAAATCATCGATTTGGGTCGCAAAGCACCAAATAGCTTAATTGCAATGTCGACGCACGGGCGGTCCGGGATTGGCCGGTGGGTTCTGGGGAGTGTTGCGGAGAAGATCATTCAGCATGCGCACAATCCGGTACTGCTCATTCGCGCGAATTGAAAGTCAGTGAGCGACCTGCGGCTGCCAAGGCAATTCGATGCAATTCTCAACGGTTAAAATAGAGAAACCCGACGACATCAATTTCATTGTCGGTCAGAGCCATTTCATCAAGACGGTTGAAGACATTCACGAGGCTCTGGTGCAAACCGTGCCTGGAATCAAATTCGGTTTAGCATTCTGTGAAGCATCCGGTGCGATGCAGGTTCGTTGGAGCGGCACAGACGAGCCCATGCTCGAGCTTGCGAAACGCAACGCTTTGGCCCTTTCCGCCGGTCACAGCTTCATCGTATTTCTGGGCCCAGGTTTTTTTCCGCTAAACGTGCTCAACGCCATCAAGAATGTCCCGGAAGTTTGTGGGATTTTCTGTGCCACGGCCAATCCTGTCGAAGTCGTCATTGCGGAGACGGAGCATGGGCGCGGCATTATGGGTGTCATCGACGGCGGCAAAAGCCATGGGATTGAAAATGAAGAAGGTATTGCCTGGCGCAAACAGCTGCTACGCACAATCGGTTACAAGTTGTGATTTAATAACTTTCTCGCTTAACGGAATTGATCGACTGTTTTCGCGCCGCCTACAAGGAGCTCCTATGGCAATCTTTAAAACGATACTCGCACCAACGGACTTTTCTGACGTCTCAGCCGCCGGCGTTCGCTACGCGTGCCGATTGGCTAAAGATATAGGGGCTGAGATTATCATCTTCAATGTGGATGTATTGGACGAGAGCAACCGCATCGATAAGCGCGAGATCGAACAACACAAAAAAAGGCTCGGAAAGTTTGTCGCTGAGAAAGTTGCCGATGCTTGTATCGGATTGAAAATGCGCCAGGTGGTCGATGCCGGCCAGCCCTTCGGCGCCATCGTCGATTGCGCTGAAAAGGAAGGCGTCGATTTGATCGTCATGTCTTCGCACGGACGCAGCGGCTTATCGCGCATGCTGATCGGCAGTGTCACGGATAAGATCTTGCGCGGAGCGCCGTGTCCGGTCCTGGTCGTGCCGTTAAAAAAAGAAAATTAGCAACTTCGGCGCGGCAATCTGCTGTTCCATCAAATTGTCAACGGGGGATTCGCACCTACGCTGTAGCGTTGCGCTAGCATTGCGCCATTTCCTACATTGTATGCCAGCAATGTCTTGTGAAATTCGAGAGCGCGCGCGAATTGAATCATGCCGAACATCTTTTCTTACTCTTAATCCCCTTCACCAATATCGCACGCGTCCAATATCGAGGTGGACGAAGTCAGACTTGGGATAATACCCGACGCCGCCGCCCTTAAGAGCTATCGCTGCCTTTTGCAAGATGCGCGTTTCTCGGCCGGGTAATCGGATATCGATCGCTTGGCCGACTAGATGCAAGCTGTTTTCCGCCACTGCCGTGCTGTGCGCGCGCAGGAACGCGTTCGTACGTGCGGAACGGTAGCCGGAGATGACGTGAAACGGCTCGTTGGTTTCAATCTCTTTCCGGACGCTGAAGAGGAGATCCAATAACCGGGTATCGATGTCATGAACCTCATCACTGC
The DNA here is from genome assembly GCA_025924215.1 of Candidatus Binatia bacterium. Taxonomy (GTDB): domain Bacteria; phylum Desulfobacterota; class Binatia; order UBA9968; family UBA9968; genus WHTF01. Next base: position 5,632 of record JAICEJ010000160.1, on the reverse strand, counting down.
GCGGATCGCGTAAGATGTAGCTGATCTGGCGCAGAGAGCCGTCCACGTAATTCCCTTCCGCCCAATATATGGACTTGAGCTTCTCGCCCGTATGCGTGTTGTAAAACGCCAAAGATCTTTCTTCGACAGACAAGTGTTTACTCGAGCCGAAGACCGCGCGCGGCAATAATCCCGCGACCGCGGCCATGGAACCGAGCTTGACGAACGTTCGCCGGGTCATTCGCATCGGCTTAGTGTCGGTAATCTGATAGCTGCGTGCCAGGGACTGGTGGAATTTTGTCATTGCGTATCCGTAGCTCCAATTCCGCGCGTAATCGGTCTAGCGATGCCGTCTTCTTTGCGGATTATACTCTGTGCCAGCTGACGGTCAACGACAGATTCAAGATTGAAGGCTTGCAGCAATTCTTCGAAAAGTCTTGGGGCATCTGAATCTTTTTTGTAAACATCTCGATGGGCTTCTAAGTAAACTTGCTGCCCGATTTTGGCGATCAGGAGTCGCTCATAGATGAGTATAGCGGGAGTGCCGCGCGACACCTCGCCAAAAAGCTGGGCGATATCGTCCGCGTGGGCGCGTATGCAGCCATGGGTTTGAAATCGATAGATGCTTGTCGGCGCAATCGTGCCATGTATGCCATAGCCAGGGATACTAAGCCCCAACCAATGACTTCCCAAAGGATTGTCCGGACCCGGCGGAACACAAGTCTTTACCGTCTTGCCCTCCCGTTGCATCTCATCTTGAATCGACTTAGGCACATCCCATGTCGGATTTTCCTCTCTGGCAACGATGGTGAATTGGCCGGTGGGCGTCGGCCAGTCCCGCCTTCCCAGCCCCACCGGAAAGAAACGAAGCAATCGGCCTTCGTTAAAATGAAAAAGCAGACGTTGGGGAATATTGATGAGGATACCCTCTTCGACGCGTTTGGGTATGATGTGGCGATTATTGATGTGCAGCACTTGTCCGAGTTTTAAAGGAGAGCTCGCAGAAAGATTATTATCTGCAGCGATTACCGCCGCGTCTATACCGAATCTTGCGCCGATGCTGATCAGCGAATCTCCTCGCTTAGCTGTATAGGAAAACTCGCCGCCGACAAGTTGCTGCGATAACGTCCGGTGCTGTTGGCCGGCAGCCGGGCGATACCCGATAAGCAACGATAACAGCACTAGCAAAAAACCAACGGCGGTGTGACGGTGAATGCGCATTTCAATGTTTCCGCGTTCTGAAGTGGCCATGCAGCATCGGCTGATTGTTCATTCAGTTCTGGGATCCGGATTTCGGCGCACCAGCTCTTTCATGAAGTCCATCTGGATTTGCTGGATCTCTAAAAGCTTTTGCCACTGGTGCTTGAGCAAGACGTCGAGTTTTTCATGCAAGTGGCGGATCTCGAGCTCGGCCTTGAGATTCACTTGGTAGTCGTTTTCCGAGCGAAGGCGATCGCGGACTTCCATGCGGTTTTGGCTCATCATGATAACCGGCGCTTGTATCGCCGCCAAGCACGACAAGATCAGGTTCAGCAGGATAAAAGGATACGAATCAAAGGGACGGGAAAGCAGCGCGAAGCTGTTGACGCTGATCCATACCGCCAGCACCAGCGCGAAAAATATGATAAATGTCCAGCTGCCGCCGAAGGAGGCTACGCGGTCGGCGACACGCTGACCGAAGGTCACGCTTTTTTCGAATGCCCGGTTTAAATTCTCGGCCAGAGTTTCCTGCTCCTTCATGCTCTCCACAACTTCCTTTTCGAGCTGCGTCAGCTCGCCCACTTCTTCTTTCAAAGCGTCCTCAACGTACTCCGAACGAAAAACATCGAGACAGTCCAAGCAGATCATATGCATGCTTGTCCAGGCGGGAGCGCGTTTTTTGATCGTCTCAATGATAGCCGGCCTAAGCATCTCGCCAGGAATCATGGATTCATAAGAGCGATTTTTCTGGCAGTGAAAACAGCGTTGTGCGACGGGTTCTGGCATAGCTCCTCCTTCAGGCGATCAGCCGAGAAACTCTAGTCTATGTCCTTTGCGGCGGTAGTATTTCTTGGCCTCTTCAAAGATGATCAGCAGCAACGTCCCATGAAAAGCGAACAGGTAAACATGCCACGGGACAGGGGCAAAGTAGTAGATCTCTGACAGGGGCGTGTAGAAAAAAAGATAGCAAAGCGCCAGCTCCAACAGGATGCCGAGATCGATGAGCGGGTTGGAGATGAAATTAAAGATGATGTAATGCCGCTCGAGAAAGCGCGCGAGCCAGCGTGTGAACGGCGCGATTACCGGGCGCTCCAAAAGCACGAGCGATTGCATCAGCAGCATCCAGATGAATCTGAAGGGCAGAAACACTAGCCCGACCATCATAGCGAAGAGAGCACGGACGGCGGTGAATTCGGCGGCGCGTTGAACGTGATATTCGATGTGTACTCGCGCGGTGTACCGAGGCGGGCGCCAGTCGGCTATGGCTGCGAGCGCTTCACTGCGCCGGAGCGGGTCGAGAAAATTCCAAGAGAATAGTGAGCTTTGCCACGACCGTTTGCATAATACATTGGCAATCTGCGCGGTTACAGTGGGGAAAAAATATGCGGTCAATGTTTGCAGATACGCCGACGACGCTTCACCGAAGTTGAGGCCGGCGGGTGACGGCGGCATCGAGGCAATACTCTGGCCCGGTTGCCAGGCGCCGAGCACCCAACCCATATAAAAGTAAGTAGCGTAGCAGCTAAGCGCGAGCAGAGTTCCCTGGACAAAATAAGAGCGGAGTATGAACTTGAGCGAAAGCAGCTTTTCGTTGCGGGGCCTTGGCGGCCGCTCCATGATACCTTTTTCCGGCGGCTCGATGCCTAAGCCCATCGCCGGAATGAGGTCCGTGCCTACATCGACCGCCAAAACGCCCATGATTGTCATTGCGAGCGGAGTGCCGGGAAAAAGCACCCAAAAAATGTACGGGTACATTTCCTGCGGGTTACTGTTGAGCACGTAAGCGGCGAATCGTTTGATGTTATCGAAGATCGCCCGGCCCTCTTCGATGGCGGCGACAATGGAGCTGAAGTTGTCATCAGTCAGAATCATGCGCGAGGCCTCTTTGGCGACATCGTTACCGCGCAGTCCCATAGCAATGCCGATATCGGCCTTCTTCAAGGCCGGGGCGTCATTAACGCCATCGCCGGTGACGGCGACGATCTCCCCCATCTGTTTCAGCAAGGAAACAATGCGTAGTTTATGCTCCGGCGCGACGCGGGCGAAGATGGTTTCCTGTTGCGACAGAATTTCGCGCAATGCGTCATCGTCTAACTCGGAAACTTCGGCGCCGGTAAAAGATTGCAGCGGCCCGTCCCGTCCAAGGCCGATTTGTCGGCCGATGCTGGCGGCGGTGAGCGGGTAATCGCCAGTGATCATGAGGACACGGATGCCGGCGGTATGGCACGCGCCGATCGCCGCCGGGACCTCGGCGCGCACCGGATCCGAGAGTGCTACCAACCCAAGAAAAACCAACTGCGTCTCGATGTTTGCTGTCGTGTAAACAACGCCGTTTAATTCCGCTCCGTCTCGGTAGGCAAATGCGAGCACACGTAGGCCGCGCTGTGCCATTGCGTCATTTTCCTCGAGAATTCGGCCGCGGTCTGCATCGTTTAGCGGGCGGATCTCGCCATTCCAAGAAAGTCGGTCGCACTGCTGGAGCGTTTCGAGCGGAGCGCCTTTGACAAAAATCGTTGGCTCGCTCTGCTCGTGGGCCTTAATCACGACGCTCATCCGTTTGCGGATCGATTCGAAAGGATTTAAATGCAGGCGTTGATGAACGCCGCGAAGCCCGGCTTTTTCTGCCAGGCACACCAAAGCTCCCTCCGTGGGATCGCCGATGACACCATAATCCGCGCCTTGTTTGCTCAGACGTGCGTTGTTGCACGTGAAAGCGCACTCCAGCAAGCGACGCAAGGTCGACCAATGGGAGATTGCTGCCAAAGAAAGCTTGTTGCCCGCAGCGTGAAATTCTCCTTGAGGTCGATAACCAGCGCCAGAGACTTGGACGATCTTGCCATCAACGGCAATTTCGGTGGCCATCATAAGATTTTGCGTAAGCGTGCCGGTCTTATCGCAGCAAATCACCGTAGTGCACCCTAGAGTCTCGACCGATGGCAAACTTTTCACGAGCGCGTGGCGCTTGGCCATGCGTTGCACACCCATCGCCAGTGACAATGTCACGGTCGGAAGTAAGCCTTCGGGTACGTTGGCGACGAAAAGCCCAATGAAGAAAACAAACGCCGCGAGAAAAGTCAGGCCCGCGACTAACCAGCCCAGCATCAGAAAGGCTAAGCCCAAGCCACCCGCGAGCGCAGCGATCGCGTAAACTGTGGCTTGCAGTTGTTTTTGCAATGGGCTTTGTTCGGCTCGAATGTCCTGAGTCAGATTGGCGATTTTGCCGATTTCTGTATTCATCCCGGTGCCGAAGACCACAGCGCGAGCTCGGCCCCGCAGCAAAGATGTGCCGGCGAAAATGATATTGGGCAGCTCGAGCCAAAGAAACTTGCCCGGAATGAGAATCGGCTGATCCGACTTGTAGCGACGTGCCGGCGTGGACTCACCGGTCAGCGAGGAGTTGTCTACTTCAACTTCGAAAGCCTCCACTAAACGCGCGTCCACGGGGACCAGATCGCCTTCTTCGACGACGATGACATCGCCGGGGACCAGCTGGCTTGCATCGCATTCCTGCAGGTGCCCTTCGCGAACAATCCGACAGCGCTGGGTGATGAGTTGCTGCAAAACCTCCAGGGCGCGGTCGGACTTAAACTCTTGCAGGAACGCGAACAGGCCGTTCACCAGAACTACCGTCAGAATGGCGATTCCGAGTTGCGGCAGATCGACTCCGGGAATGAAACAGAGCAGGGCCGCGATCCAAAGCAATATTGCAAAAAAGCTAAACAGGTTGCGCAGTAATTTCAGCTGCCAGGGATCCACGCGTGAGCGTTGCAACAGATTAGGTCCATAGTGGTGTAAACGCTGTTGAGCTTCAGCTGATGTCAGTCCGCGCGTGAGATCGGTTTGGAGCTCGAAGCCGATCTGCTCCTGAGTGAGATTCATATACGTCGGCAAAGCCGATTGCTGCTCGGCGCGCGCAATAATTCTGAGCACCCGGCTCGCATCGCGCTGCGCCAAAAGTTCGTCACGTATCGCCGGGAGCAACGAGCAGATGCGCTGCAAGAGCTGTAGATGCTGCGGCGGCTGCTCGGCCGGCGTGGCAAGAAGCAAGACTACGTTGATCCGGCGATTGTTAGATGAAAGGCCTTCGGGGGAAATCCCGAGGACCAATTCCGGCGCGGCCAGATGATCGACGCGCACATGGGGTACGGCGATTCCGTGACCGATGCAACTATAGCGCTCATTCTCGTCCGGTTTCTGAGTTCGGAAATGGCTGGCGAGATCGGCTACAGAAGATCGAGCACAAAGCTCGTCAATGGCTTTGACGAGGGTTCCCTTAAGCCCGAACACGATCTTTTCCGAGTCGAGGCGGTCGGCAATCATGGTCCCAAGCTGGAAAGCCGGTCGCTATGCGATAAACGGCCTTGCAGAACACGGCCGATCGAATGTAGCACGGCAGCAGTAAGGACCATCAGAAAGAGTCCAAGCTGGCTAACAGCGAATCTGCCGATGGGGT
>JAICEJ010000159.1 GCA_025924215.1 Candidatus Binatia bacterium | reverse complement strand
GAACTGGCTGCCGATGAAACGGGGATGGGATACTGGAAGAAGATCGGCTGGGATTGCGGTATTTGGATCAAGTTCTTCAGAGACTTTCTTGATCAGGGTTACATAGGTGATCCTAATCACCCAACAAACGAACGTCTAAATCAGGCAATCAAGATCTGCGACTCAAAGAGCTGACAGCGTGAAGGTAAGCGGCAGTAAGCATTCGAAAGGAAAGAATCATGAAACGTTTAGTACAAATAGCGATCAACTTAGCGGTCGTATTCTTCGCAATCACAGTGTGGGCGCAAAAGCCGATCGTTTATCCGGCAAAAGGGCAGAGCGCTCAACAGCAGAGTAAGGATGACGGGGAGTGTTATGTCTGGGCAAAGCAAACGACCGGCATCGATCCGGCGGTCGTGGCATCGACACCGCCGCCACAACAGACCGGGCCCGCAGTGGGGGGAGGCGAGCGTGTGGGAGGCGCCGCCCGGGGTGCGCTAGGGGGCGCGGCTATCGGCGCAATTGCCGGTGATGCAGGACAGGGCGCTGCCATCGGCGCAGTTGTGGGCACCGCAGCCGGTGGACGGCGGGCGCGACAAAATCGCGCGGCGCAAAATGACCAGGCAGTCAACCAGCAGCAAAGTCTCGTCGATACCTATTATCGGGCTTTTGGTGCGTGCATGGAGGGGCGCGGTTACACGATCAAGTGACAATAAGACGATCACCGACTAGGAGATAGCGAAAACATGAAATTGTTCTATATCCTCATTTTGTTCATCGCATTCCTCGGGGCGGGACCGGCCTCAGCGGGCGATTTTGATGGGTCGAAGCTTTTGATTTGCGCCCCCGTCGAAGCCATCGATTGCGCTCCAGGAGAAATGTGCAAGAAAGGCGCGCCGGCGGATGTCGGCGTGCAGGCTTTCATCCGCATCGATATCGCCAAGATGGTAGTCATCGGGCCGAAGCGAACGACGCCAATCGTCTCCATCGAGAAAAGCGAACAACAGATCCTGTTACAGGGAACGGAGTTGGGTTCCGCCTGGACACTGGCACTTGATCAGGTTAGCGGGGAGCTGTCGGGATCTCTGGTAAACCGCGAAGAAGTGTTTGTCATCTTCGGGTCATGCACCCCGTTGTGATAGCCAAGCCAGATTAAAAGCGCTCAGGATCAAATCTGAACCTACCATCGAGTCTGTTCTTGCGCATTGCCGACCAAGCTTTACAACCTGCCGCCTTTATGAGACTCGAAGCGTTCAGAGTATCTTCATGCGAAATCTAGTGAGCTTACGAGGATACCATGAAAGTTATGGAAGATCGCGAAATAGGCTCACTGTGGAAAGGGAACTGGTTTGAGGGTGATGAGCCCCGGGTCATCAAAGAGCTGATCCGCAAGCTCGTCGAGGAGAGAACTTTTGAGGTCGGGTTTGAGTGCGCGTTACAAGCGTTCGGCATTTCCAAAGAGGACTACGACAAGCTCTAAATCTTGGGATGCCCATTGGATGCGACTAGCATGAAAAAGGGGCTCTTAGAACATAGAGTGTCTAAGCAAGGTAACACTAAGTCATGGCCATAATTCTCATTTTCCTTGTCGCGCTTACTGCCGCTGCGCCCGTCCGGACAGCCGCTGCGGCCGTTACCGCATTGAAGCTGGAAACCCAAGCCGTCAAAGGCGACTGGGATAAGATCTCTGAACGCGGAACTATCCGCCTTGTGTTGCCCTATAGCCGAACCTTGTTTTTCAACGATCGTGGCACCCAGATGGGGCTTGACGCCGAGACCATCCGTGAGTTCGATGGATGGCTCAAGAAAAGATACCGGACACGTGCCCGTCCTATCACCGTCCTTGCAATGCCGACTACTCGCGACCGGTTACTTACCAACCTGCGTAGTGGTCATGCGGAGATTGCTGTTGGCAACCTGACGATTACCGCGGAACGACAAAGAAATTTCGACTTTACCTTGCCGGTAAGGGACAACGTGTCCGAGATTGTTGTGATGAACAAGGCGCATCCAGCACTGGTCAATTTGGACGAACTTGCCGGTCGAGAAGTCCATGTGCGCAGGACCAGCAGTTATTACGAGAGCCTGCGCCGTCTGAATGAGCGCTTCCGCCGCGCAGGCAAGCCGCAGATGAAGTTGACCCTCGTACCCGACGAGCTTGAAGACGAGGATATGATGGAGATGGTCGCGGCGGGCTTGTTACGTCTTATCGTCGTTGATGATTGGAAGGCCAAACTGTGGGCAGTGATCTTGCCCAATATTCAGCTTCGCCCTGAGCTGGCGCTGCGCACGGGCGCGAAGATCGGCTGGGCAGTCCGCAAAGACACACCCAAACTCAAGGCTTTGCTTAACGAGTTTATCACCGAGCACCTTAAAGGCACGCAGATGGCGGCGGTTCATCTCGCGGCCTATCAACGGCGTTTCAAAGCGCTGCACAATGCGACAATTGCTCATGAGTGGAAGAAATTTGAGGATACGATCGCATTTTTTGAAAGGTATGGAGAGCAGTATGGGTTCGATCACCTGATGCTTGCCGCGCAAGGCTATCAGGAGTCACGGCTGAATCAGTCTGCGCGCAGCCGTGCAGGGGCGATTGGCATCATGCAGCTCATGCCTGCGACCGGTAAAGAGCTCGGCGTCGGTGATATCAATAAAGCCGAACCCAACGTGCACGGCGGCACGAAATATATGCGTATTTTGTTGGATCGTCATTTCAAGGAAGCAGACTTCGACCAGCAAAACCGCACGCTCTTCGCTTTTGCGAGTTATAACGCCGGACCGAGCCGCATAGCAAAGATTCGTGCCGAAGCGAAGAAGCAAGGGTTGAACCCAAACAAATGGTTCAACAACGTCGAAATCGTCGCTTCAAAACGCATTGGTCAGGAACCCGTGCACTACGTCCGGAATATTTACAAGTACTATACGGCGTACCGTCTGCAGCTCGACACGACGGCGGCTCAACGTGTTGCAAAGCAGCGTATCGAGGTTAATACCGCAACGAGGTGATTTTCCCGACTGATTGCAGTGCGGCGGCGAGCTTGCGGCCGACGAAAAATCACCTGTATCCCTCCGGAGACCGCGGACTCATGCAGAGGCTTGATCAGCAAGCCCCTCAAAAGCGGATCGCTGCTACCAAACTCACGATCACTATCTCGATTGTCTCAAGTTGGAACGTTGTTGCTGATCAGCTTCGGAGTTTCCAACAGCCGCTGAATCATCGACGCGCAGCGCGGGCGCTGGGCGGAAAAAACAACGCGGAATAGGGCGCGACCTTGTGTTTGACAGTCTCAGTTGGTAGGAGTGTTGGGCGAATTGTCTGCCGACTATCTTTATCTGTTGAGCGGCTTGCAGCACGAATATTGATACGTATGGCGCGGGCCGATTTTATCCAACGATTGTCCACCCTGACGATCATTCCGCCGATTTCCATGGTTTTCGGCGGCAGATCGACGAAGCCTGCCTGCCCCACTAGACGGCGTTATGCCGAGTTGGGTCTGCTCGCCGCCGGTCTCATACTGGCCGGCTATACTGCCTTTGCTAACCAAGCCGCAGTTCCGGCATTACTCTATGCCCCGCTCGCTTTCCTGCTGTTGGCGGCTGTTCGTTTTGAAGTAGGGATTCTGTCTCTCTCGCTACTCGTGACCGCTTACCTTGCTTTGGTGAGCACCTGGAACGGTTGGGGTCTGTTCGCAACGCGATCAGCGGCCGAGAACGCGCTATCGCTGCAGCTATTGTTAATGACGGTTTTTCTTCCGCTTGTGTTCCTCTCGGCCTTGAGTAGCGAGCGGCGGGAAAGAGAAGACGCTTTGCGCGACAGCGAGGGGCGGTACAAGGCGTTGGTGATGGCCAGCGGGAATATGGTATGGCGCGCAAATGCAGAGGGTGAGGGGTTCTTGGTGTGCCCGCGCTGGCAAGAGCTCACCGGTCAGAACGAAGATGACGCGAACAACTTCGGTTGGCTTTCGGCTCTTCACCCGAAGGATCAAAAACGCAGCGCGCAATTGTGGAAACAGGCAATGGCGAAGAAACAAATGTACGAGAACGAGTTTCAAATACGGACTCGCGATCAGAGCTATCGGTATCTTCGTGTTCAGGCGGTGCCGATCATCGCGCCCGATGGTGCTGTGCGTGAGTGGATCGGAGCGGCGGTAGATATTACTCAAGAGAAAGAGATTGCGTCGACGGTTCAACGACAACGCGACGAACTCGCCCACGTAGTGCGAATCAATACGATCGGCGAACTGGCGGGGTCTCTGGCGCATGAATTGAACCAGCCGCTCACGGCCATTCTTAGTAACGCGCAAGCCGCGCAGCGGTTCCTTGCTGCAGATCCGACTAGTCTAGAAGAGGTCCGCGCCATCCTTCAGGATATCGTCATCGACGATAAGCGGGCGGGCGACGTAATCCGCCGCGTACGAGACCTGGTCAGAAATGGGAATATCGAGATCGCGCCGCTGGATCTTGAAACGATTTTGCGCGACGTCGTTAAGCTTATTCACACCGATGCCATCCTGCACAATGTCAATGTTGTGCTCCAAGTGGATCCAGGCGCGCGCAGAGTTTACGGTGATAAGGTCCAGTTCCAACAGGTCTTGTTAAATTTGTTGCTCAACGCCTTTCAGGCCATGAAATTGTGCCCGATGAACGAGCGCCAAGTAACAGTGAGGACCGGACCGAGTAAAGATCATAAGGTGATGATCGCAGTGCGCGACTGCGGCGAGGGGCTGAAGAGCGACCAGCTCGATAAAATTTTTCAGCCATTTTATACAACCAAAGATAATGGTCTCGGCCTCGGACTCGCTATCAGTCGTTCGATCGTCGAAGCCCACGGTGGCAGACTATGGGCACAGAACAATCCCGACCGTGGTGCGACGATTTGCTTCACTGTGCCGTTATGCGAGGAAGGAATCTGATAATGAAACCCAGCAATTCTTTAGCGATGGACAAAAATGCTGTTTCGAGCGACGCCGCACTTCCCGCAACGCCCAATGTATTTTTGGTTGACGACGACCCTTCTGTGCGACGAGCCCTGGCGCGTCTCATCAAGTCTGCGGGTCACCAGGTACAAACCTTCGCATCGGCGCAGGAGTTCCTCGGAACGAGAGCCGCCGGCGAAGAAGCAGCCTGCCTGGTCCTCGACGTGCGCATGCCGGGTCTCACCGGCATAGAACTGCAGCGGCAATTACAGACTTTGAACCGCAATGTTCCGATTGTTTTTATGACCGGCCACGGCAACATCCCGATGAGCGTGCAAGCCATGAAGGCTGGCGCCGTGGATTTCCTGCCGAAACCGGTCAAGGACACGGACCTTTTGCGCGCCATTGAACAGGCTCTCGCCCGCGCCGTTCGTGATCGCGCCGAACGGAATGAACTTGAAGATGTCCGAGAGCGCGTGGAAAAATTGACTCCGCGCGAGCGCGAAGTGATGGTTCTCGTTGTCAGGGGATTGTTGAACAAACAAATCGCCTTCGAACTCGGCACGGTGGAAAAAACGATCAAAGTTCATCGCGCGAGGGTGATGGAAAAAATGCAGGTGGATTCGCTCGCCGACCTAGTGCGTCTCGCAGAGAAGGTTGGGATACCGGCCAAGAGACAGAGTTCCTGAACAGTGAAGCCTTAGCGCAGCCATCGTAGTCCTCGATCCCCACCCTGCTTCCATCGTTCACAGGTATTGAGCTCTTCTTCGAGATTCGGATACAACCCTCATCCTTCACCTTCCTACTCTTCCACTCCTCATCCACCCGCCGAGGCATTGGACTAAGGTCCAATATACGGCTCTCTTTACCTTTAATAGAGTTCACTCAGTACAACTAATTCTTATCACGGCTTACGACGAACCGGGCGCATCCTAGCTTGCTCTGGCAAGCGGAGCCGTAGCTTTCTTGCGCCAGCCGTTTAAAGACGACTTGATCGTCCATACGCGGCGCGGAGCTTTCGATGCACTGGAGTGAAGTGAATGCCGGATTCTTTCGTTGATCGATTAAGTGGCGCACCCCGTTTAGCAGAAGAAAAAAAATTCCAAGCATCAAATCCGAAGCTCGAAATCTTAGATGAATGAATAATCACAAAGTTACTAACCAGGCTTCTTTTTCGAAAGTGGCCGGTGTTTGTCATTCGAATTTAACCTTTAGACATTGTTTCGATTTTCGAGCTTCAAATTTCGGTTTTACATTAGAAGGAGGTTATTGAATGACAGAGTCAATGAACTTGTGTCGACGTCGACCAGTCAGTCTTTCGTGGGTGGTATTCGCCGTCGGGATCTTGGTTTTTCAGACGGCGGTCGCGTTGGCCGCTCAGCCCGCCTACGAGCCGTCCACAACTTTAAGCGCGTCGCAGATCCTCCCGCCCGAGCTTCTAGCTGGTCCAAATCACCGGGTGGAAGAGAGAGTCTCTAACGATGGTTACCTCAATACTTACCGCGTTGTGTCGAAATTCGGCACCTTTGTCGCCGTATCAACGCCTATGCTGAGAAAGCGCATCACCGAAATCAACGCGCTCGTGCGCATGGAGCAGATCGAAGGCACCCAGGAATTCACGTCATCGCTCAGGGAAGCAGGAACAGACACTTTGGTGGGTTTCAAGAATCTTGTCACCCACCCGGTGGATACGGTTAAAGGCGCGGCTTCGGGGTTAGCGGTCGCCTTTCGCAGAGCAGGCGACCAGCTCACGGGGCCCAAGCGCAGCGAGGCGGAGGATAGCCGAGTCAAAGATCTGATCGGTTTTTCCAAAACCAAGCGGGAGTATGCCTATCAACTCGGCATCGATGCCTATACCGATAACGAAAAAGTCCAAGACCGCCTTAACGAAATTTCCTGGGCTGGCTATTCCGGAGGCATTACTTGGGCCGCCGCTATGGCGGCAGTGCCTGGAGGCACCGGCACGGCGATCACGATCTCGGGAACTCACAAACTGTTAAACGAGGTTTTTCGCACCACGCCGCCGGTCGATCTGCGGCGGATGAATGCCGAAAAACTCAACGCCATGGACGTGCATCCTGAGGTCGCCGATGCGTTCATAAACAATTCGGTATATTCGCCGCGCTATCAAACGCTCCTGGTCCACGCTATGGAAGAGATGAAGGGCGTGGGCAACCGCGCCACGTTCGTTCGACTCGCCGCCGCTACCGCCAATAAAGATCTCGCTTTGTTCCGTGAGCGGCAGGCCGAAATGTATGCCGGCTACCACAAGGCCGTGGCGCCAGTGGAAACCTTCCTCGCGCTTGGCGAATTTGCCGCGGTACGAACCAGCGCCAATGAAATTGTTTTTAACGTGCCGCTGGATCATCTCGTTTGGACCGACGCGATGGCGAAATTGTTGACCGCCGCCGATGCGCGTGTGACTCAATTGACCCGCCCGGCCAGTAAGCAATTGTGGGTTACGGGTACAGTGAGCGCCCGAGCCAAGAAGGAAATTGAAACTCGGGGCTGGCAGGTCCACGAGCGAAGCGAGGACCGGTTGCTCAGTTGGAGCGAGGATTATCCTAAATACGAAAAGCCGGAAGATAGGGTGCCGGCGGGTTTAGTCAAACTGAACTTTAAATCTGTCGCAGTTGGCGTTGGCGGCAGTTCCGGCGACGGCGTTCTCAGCTATCAAGGAAAGGATTACCCCTTTACGATTTCAGGGCTTAACTTCGTTGATGTCGGCGTTTCCAACTTTGAAGGTGCCGGCAAGGTTTATGATCTTAAAAACTTGAACGACTTTGCCGGCAACTATGCAGCTGCCCAGGCAGGCTTTGCCATCGCGGGCGGTCAAAGCGAGCTCTCCATGCGCAACGGCAAGGGTGTGACGGTCATCGTCCTCGCTAACGAAGGCAAAGAATCCGGAACACGCCTGAGTCTCGGTCCGTCCGGCGTCACTTTCAAGCTCAAATAGAAGCCTGCGCCCTTAGACAAGCTTAAGGCAGAAGCCGAGAAGGCGGATGGAACCAGAAGGTCAGATTTCCTTTGGGCGCGAAGATGCTACGACATTGCGGGTGCGTTTTTCGGGTACGTGGCAGTTGCGCCGCGGACTCCCCACCGCGGCTCTAGTCGAGCGCGAACTCAAATCAACGGGGCATATCCGCAGCATCGCTTTTGACGCCGACGAGCTGGCTTCCTGGGACAGCAGCGTTTTAGTCTTTCTCGTTGACGTTTCGCAACTATGCCGTGATCGCGGCGTTACCATGGACCGCGCGAGCTTGCCTACTGGTCTGCGCCGATTACTGGACTTGGCCGAGGCGGTGCCGGAAAAAAAAGGCGCGCGCCAAGAGGCGGTTCAGACGGCTTTTCTTGAACGCATCGGCAACACTGCGATTGGCTGCGGCACGTCGCTCGGAGAGATGCTGGCGTTTCTCGGAGACATGACGATTACCTTTGTCCGGCTCTTCCGTATGAAGGTGCGATTCCGCGCCGTGGATTTGTTTCTCTTGATCCAACAAGCCGGCGCTCAAGCGTTGCCGATCGTCACATTGATCAGTTTTCTGGTGGGCGTGATTCTCGCGTTCGTCGGTGCCGTTCAACTCAAACAATTCGGAGCACAAATCTACGTTGCCGATCTGGTCGGCATCGCCATGATCCGTGAGATGGGCGCGATGATGACGGGTATCATCATGGCGGGCCGCACCGGCGCGGCCTTCGCGGCACAGCTCGGCACGATGAAAGTGACTCAAGAGATCGACGCCTTCACCACCATGGGTTTTTCGCCGCTGGAATTTTTGGTGCTGCCGCGCGTGATCGCGCTGGTTCTGATGATGCCTTTGCTTTGTCTTTATTCCGACTTCGTCGGCGTGCTTGGCGGCGCCGCTATCGGTGTCGGGATGCTGGATCTTTCCTGGACCACATACTTTCGTCAGACTGCCAATGCCATCAGCTTGCCGGACGTGTTTGGCGGCGTATTCAAGAGCTCGGTTTACGGCGTGCTCATCGCCCTTGCGGGTTGTTTGCGGGGGATTCAGTGCGGCAACAGTTCCTCCGCGGTGGGCGATGCGGCGACTTCCGCCGTGGTCACGGGGATCGTCGCCATCGTTGTAGCCTGCGGTCTCTTTGCCGTCCTGTTCTACGTATTGGGAATCTGACTTGACCGAAGCGAAAGGTGAAAACTCGAAACTCCAGATCCGAAACTCGAGACAAATTCAGATGATCAAAAAGCAAAATCCCAAACAAACTACTCATGGATTTCGGATTTTTGGATTTGAATAATTTTCCGTTTGTTTCGAACTTCGAGCTCGGATTTCGGATTTTCAATAGAGATTAATGTTATGGCTCACGCGCTTGGGAACGGAAACGGAGCGGGTCCTCACATCACCGTGAGCAATCTGACAATGGCTTACGGCAGTTTCGTTCTTATGCGTGACCTTAATCTTACCATCAACCACGGCGACATCTTTATAATCATGGGCGGCAGCGGCTGCGGCAAGAGCACCTTGCTCAGACATCTGATCGGGCTTAACGAACCGGCCCAGGGAGAGATCTTCTATGGTGATGAAAACTTCACCAAAGCCGATCCAGCCAAAAGGCAAGAAATGGTCAGGCGCATGGGCGTGCTGTTTCAAAGCGGCGCGCTGTGGAGCTCGATGACTCTTGCAGAAAATGTCGGCCTGCCCTTGGGCGAGTACACTGAT
>JAICEJ010000158.1 GCA_025924215.1 Candidatus Binatia bacterium | reverse complement strand
ATGAGCCAATCGAGGGAAGCGACCGCTCAGCGACGTTCGAGGTGCCCAAGCGGCTCGTTGCCATCCGCAAGCCCCGGAAGATTAGCGACGCACACCGCACAAGGCTCGCCGAGAAGGCACGTTCACTGCGCAGCGGCACCGTAATTACCGACGCGCAGCGAGCTGATGAGCCACAGCAGTAGAATGGACTCCAGTGAATCCCGCACCACTGCTTGCGACGGTAGTTGCATGAGGCGTGAGAATGCTAAGGCAGCAATAACGACAGACCCGTGATCGCCATAGATCGCCACGTATTAAAAGCTATTACCGCAACCGATAGATCCGCCCGTGCCTCATCGCCCATCTGAAATCACACCGAGGTATCTCCGAGTGCCCCAAGCAGCGGTCTATGTTGGACTCGCTACAAAAACGATCTACCGAATGGCGGAAGAAAGGCGAATACCCTTCATTCGTAAAGGCCGCACTCTCTTGTTCGACCGCGTAGCTTTAGATAAGTGGATGCAGCTCGGTGCCGTAAGCCCACTCTCAGTCTGGAACGATTAGTCTTGTCATTGACTCGTGCCGGGGGGTCACTACCTCATCCTTGACATTCTTAGGCTATTATTATATTTATATAAATATGAAATTAACCGTTAAGAAACGCGGTAGACCCAGGTCAGCTATACGTATGAAGCCAGTCACACTCTCTATCCCAGAAGACATTTGGGAGCCCTGGAAGAACCAAGCTGTGAAGGAGCATACAACTATGAGCGAATTGGCTGTGAGATTGATCACACAATGCTTATCTAAGAGAAAGAAAGGAGGTTAGTCATGGGATGGTTTGAGAAAGAGAAGGGTTCGGACGAGTGGTGGATTCGGTATGCCGATCAGTATGGACATATACGCCGTGAAAAAGTCGGTAGTAAAAGCCTCGCTAAGAAGGTTTACCAGAAGCGTAAAACCGAAATACGAGAAAACAGGTTTTTCCCTGAGAGACTAGGCCATAGAAAGGACATGCTGTTCGCAGATATGAGCAAGCTCTATTTGGAGGATCACTCCAAAGTGAATAAACGGTCGTACGTAACTGACTGCTACGTTATGACCAGGCTTAATGAGACGTTCGGAAGCAAGGCGCTTTCAGAGATCACGACGCAGGATGTGGAACGGTTCAAGGGCCACTTGGCTCAGAGTGTTGCGCCAGCCACTGTGAACCGGCATCTAGCCCTGCTTAGCGGGATCTTTAATAAGGCTGCCGCTTGGGGAAAAACCAAACTCAACCCCATCAAGGATATTAAGCCATTCAAGGAGAACAATGAGCGGGTACGTTATCTCACGGAGGAGGAGGAGCTAATACTGAGACCCCAGATACCTGATCAGCATTGGCTGAAGGTTGAAGTTGCAATCAATACCGGACTTCGACGAGGCGAGCAGTTTGGGCTGAAGTGGCCGGAGATAAACTTTCCAACTCGAACGATTACAATTCGTCGTTCAAAGAGCGGTGAAATGCGGCACGTAAGAATGAATGATCGTGTTATGGAAATCTTCCGTGGTTTGCCAAGTAGGCTCAAGAGCGGATGGGTATTCCCAAGCGAAACCGGACAAACTCCGCTCGACGCAAATAATTTTATCAACCGTGTTTTCAATCCTGCACTAGAACGGGCAAACATCAGCGACTTTCGTTGGCACGATCTAAGACACACGTTCCCGTTTAACTATGGCCGGTGTAGACCTGCGAACGCTTCAGGAGCTGATGGGGCACAAGACCATAAAGATGACTGTTCGATACAGCCATCTTTCTCCGACTCATACCCTCGAAGCAGTCAACAAACTGTGCGGATTGAGCCCGCAAGTAGCACCAGAACTAGCACCGACGAGGTTAATCAAAGCAGAAGGCGAGGGTAAGTAATTGATTTGCTTGGTGGAGCCGATCGGGATCGAACCGACGACCTCTTGAATGCCATTCAAGCGCTCTCCCAACTGAGCTACGGCCCCACGAGAAGAATCAAGGGGGAAAGGGGCAGCATTTCTGCTGCGAATCACCCTGATACCTCCGTAATATCGATAAACGATTTGCAAAAGTCAAATCAGCAATTCACAACTTTCTCGAATCCCTGATAGGACTTTTTCCTCGAGCTTTTTATGATCTGGTCTTTACCGTTGCCTCGATCAATTCTTCGGCGTGACGCAGGGTTCGTTCGGTCACTTTGACGCCTCCCAGCATGCGCGCCACCTCCGAGACTCTCTCCGCTTCCGAAAGGCGCTCGACCCGAGTGAAGGTTCGCCCGTTATCAACTTCTTTGCGCACGACATAATGAGAGTCCGCCATCGCGGCGATCTGAGGCAGGTGAGTCACGCTGATGACTTGATGCAAAGCCGCCACTTGCTTGAGCTTCTTTCCGACGATCTCGGCCACCCTGCCACCGATCCCGGTATCGACTTCATCGAATAGAAGGGTCGAGACGACACCCGGGGTGAGCACTAGTGCTTTGAGAGCGAGCATAAGCCGGGAGAGTTCGCCGCCGGAAGCAATCTTAGCTAAAGGTTTCACCGGTTCTCCGGGATTGGGGGAGAAATAAAACTCAACCTGATCCATCCCGCGTTCGGTCAGTTTTTTACCGGCAATGAAAAACGGCGGATTGTCGTTTTCCTCATCCTGGCGTCTGAAGCGCACCTCGAATACCGTGTCAGGCATTCCCAGCCCGCGGATTTCCTTTTCCAATTCGCGCTTTAGTCTCTTGGCTGCGCGCTGCCTATCACCGGAGAGTTTCTCCGCCGTGTCCCACGCGGCTTGACGCGCCTCCTCGAAGGATTTTTCAAGGTTCAGGATCTGTGCTTCGCCTTGCTGCAGATTCTCCAATGTGACCTGAATTCCGGTTTGTAGGCGCAGAATCTCTTCGATATCGCCGTTGTACTTGCGTTTGAGACGCTGAATCTCGGCCAGACGGTCATCCAGTTGCTCCAGCGCGCGCGGATCAAAATGAACTCGATCGGCATAACGCCCCAGTTGTAATGCCGCTTCTTGCAGTTGCGCCAGCGAAGATTCAAGTAATTCAAATGTCGGGATCAATTCCTGATCAATGGCCACCAACTCGCGCGCCTTGCCGACGTATTTTCCCAAGCGGCCGACGAGCGCGGACTCTCCCTCGTAAAGGATCTCCTCCCCTTCACGACAACCCTGATAGAGCCTTTCCGAATGCGCCAGAATATTTCTGCTCGAGCGCAGCTCCTCTTCTTCGCCGGGCTTCAAGCCGGATTTAGCAATCTCTTCAGCCTGAGCTTCTAAGAGCGCTTTCTCCCGGCGCTGCTGTTCCAGAGCCTGACGGGTGTCATTCAGACGGCTCCAGGCGTGGGATAAGCCTTCGAAGCGCTGCTTCATGGATCTCGCCTTGGCATCGAGATCAGCGAAAGCGTCGAGCAGGTTTAAATGGGTTTCCGACTGCAGCAACGTATGGTGCTCGTGCTGGCCGTAGATGTGCACGAGAGAAGCGCCCACCTGCGAGAGCAAGCCTAATGGACAGAGACTGCCGTTTAAATAAATCCGGTTTTTACCCGAACGATTAAGAATGCGCTTGATGATCAGTTCGCCTCCTATTTCGAAACCGGCTTCGCTTAAGTCAGCGCTGAGTGCTGGTGGCACGGTTTCGAATAAAGCTTCGACTGTGGCCTCCTCTTCTTTGTGTCTGATAATCTCCGAACTGCCGCGCTCCCCGGAAATAAGTCCCAATGCGCTAAGGATAATCGATTTGCCTGCGCCGGTTTCGCCGGTAATGATGTTAAGGCCCTGGCCAAGTTGAAGAACGACTTCGTCGATGATGGCAAAGTTCTTAATCCGAAGTTCGCGCAACATGACCCGCTTAACGTTCCCCCCATTTCAGTTTCTCCCGCAAAATTTCATAGTAACTGCGGCTCGGCGACTTTATCAACGATACCGGCAGGCCATAGTCGCGTGCCTCGACTTTGTCGCCGTTATCGAGCCGAACCCCCTGTTGTCCGTCGGGACTCAAGAAAACGGTATCGCCAAAAGAGCGAAGCGTAACCTGTATTCCCGCCACACCAGGCACCACGATCGGTCGATTGGTCAATGTGTGAGGACACAGGGGAGTCAGGATGATGGCGCTGAGCGCCGGCGCCAAAATCGGCCCCCCGGCCGCGAGGGAATAAGCGGTCGAACCCGTGGGTGTCGAAATAATCAACCCGTCAGCCCGGTAGTTACATAAATATTCGCCATCGACATAGGTTTCCAGATTGATGATGCGGCTGCGCGCTCCTTTGGTGATTACCGCGTCATTTAAAACGCGAAAGCGATGAGCTTTTCCGTTTTTACTTTGGACCTGAATTTCCAAAGTCATGCGCTGCTCTGTTTGGTATTCATCCTCTAGCGTCTGCGTCAGAACCGACTCTAATTCATCGGCTGCAACTTCGGTGATGAATCCGAGGCCGCCTAGATTGACCCCGAGAATCGGCACATCCGGCCTTTCGACCAACGGCGCGATATTGAGCAAAGTCCCGTCGCCGCCCAAGGAAACAATCAGATCAGCTTTGGCCGCCATCTCTTTTTTGCTCGAAGAAATACCGCCGCTACGGGAAATGCCATTTTCGACGTAAACCTTCAGACCTCGTTTCTTTAACCACGGAACCAACCAGCGAGCCATCTCGGTGGCCTTCGGCTCGTGATACTTTGTCACTAATCCTACGGCACGAATCATCGAAGTTGCTTCTCCCGAAATGAACTTATTTCCCGCTGCGAAAAAATCTGTCTCATCAGTTTACGGGATTACGATGCTTTACTATCGGCCGTGCTAGCAGCGCCTATGCGGCAGGCGTGGACGGTTTCAAAGCCCGGTAAATTTTCTCTGCAGTGAGAGGAATATCGAACAGCCTCACTCCCACGGCAGCCGCGATAGCGTTGGCGATCGCCGGAGCCGTGGCGATAATCCCGTTCTCGCCAATCTGCTTGGCGGCAAATGGCCCTGGGCCCGTTGGATCCTCGATGAGCACCGTTTCCAAAGCCGGCAAATCCCGCGGGCACGGAATGCGGTAGTCGCCTAAATTCGCCGTGAGAACTTTGCCGTGCTCGGTCATCACCTCCTCGAGAGTGGCGTATCCCAACCCTTGAACCAAACCGCCTTCGATCTGACCTTGATGCGCCACCGGATTAATCACTGTGCCGACATCGTGTGCCGTAACGATCCGTTTTACCCGAAGCTGGCCAGTTTCGACATCGACTTGGACTTCGGCGATCTGCACCACAAAGGCCGGCACCGGTGAGCGGCCTTTTACCTCGAAGGTTTCACGTACCCGCAGCTCCCCGTTAGGCTTGGTTGCCTCCTGCGCCACCGCGCCAAATTCCATCCATCGCTTTTTATTCAAAGCGCTGCTAAAGCGGCCGTTCTGCAGAACTACGTCAGTCACAGCGCAACCGAGAAGTGATGCGGCAACAGGATTCAATCGCTGGCGTAGCTGTTCCGCCGCCTGCAACACCACATGGCCGCTCATGTTGGTAATCTTGCTGCCTCCCGGAGCGGCGTCGCTTTCAAAGCTTTCGGTATCGCCGATTTCGGTCCAAATCAGCTCGATCGGAACTGTTAGAACTTCCGCAGCGATTTGCCGCAGCAAGGTATGCGTTCCAGTCCCGATATCCGGCACTGCGGTTAAGATCTTAAGTTTACCGTCAGCGGACAGAGAAAGCTCCGCGCTCGCTTTACCGGAGCCGCCGACATGTCGGAACGAGACGCCGATTCCGAGACCGGTATTGTTGCCGTTCTTTTTTCCCCAACCGGCCTTCTGCGCCGCCGCAAGCAAAGTTTCGCGCACCCGCACCTTATCAACTGCCCGGCCGCCGGCTAACTTCTCACCATCGCGCAGGAGATTTTTTAGCCGCAATTCGAGCGGATCCATACGCAACTCTTGGGCGATCAGATCCATATGAGACTCGGCGGCAAACACCGCCTGGGGTTGCCCGGGAGCGCGATAATAGCCGCACGGTACAGAGTTGGTGTAAACGCCATAGGACCGGATTGAGTAATGTGGGATATGGTAGACACCATTGGTAAAGGTTGCCCCGCCGAGATTCGGCGGATCGCCGGGCTTAAACGATGCATATGCGCCGCTGTTGAAGATTACTTTGGTTTCACGCGCTGTGAGAGTACCGTCTTTCTTGACCCCGCTTTTGATCTTAATCATCGAGGAATGGCGTGGATCGCCGGCAACTAGCTCTTCCGCATAGGTCATCACCATTTTCACCGGTGTTCGAGTCGCCTTGGCTAGCTCGTAACAAATGGGGATATCCATCAATGCGCCTTTGCCGCCGAAATCGCCACCAACGGCAACGACATGGACGCGAATCTGCTCTCTGGGGATCTCTAACTGGCGCGACAGGTGTGATTTCACCCGGAACGGCGCCTTGCACGACGCCCAGATGTCGACACGCTCCGAGCTATCCATGGCCACGATCGCGGAGTGCGGTTCGATATAGGCTTGATGCGCAACTGAGGTTCTAAAAGTATGCTCGACGACTAGATCCGCTTCATCGAAGCCCGCTGCGATATCTCCAGCGGTCCATTTCTGCATGGCAAAGACGTTGGGAATTTCATCGTCCGGCGCTTTGAAACCGGCGTATGTCGCCAATTCCTCATGTACCAGCGGCGCACCGCTGGTCATTGCCTGACGCGCATCGAACACAGCCGGCAGTTCCTCGTACTCGACTTCTATGACGGAGAGAGCCTCATCGGCAGCATCGCGATCTTGGGCGGCCACCGCGACAACTTTCTCGCCGATAAACCGCACCTTGCCGATCGCTAGGAGCGGCGTGTCTTGCAGGCTCAAGCCGACCCGCTTATCCGGGAGATCCTCACCGGTCAGAACGGCTCGCACACCTTTAACCTTTTTCGCCTGTTCCGTGTTGATGGAAACGATGCGCGCATGAGCATAGGGGCTGCGCAAACATTTGCCCCACAATATGCCGGGCAGCTGCACATCGGCGGTGTAGACCGTATTGCCGCTGACCTTATCGGATCCGTCAACGCGGCTGACGGGGCGACCAACAACTTTCAAATTCATCTGTTAGCTTTCCTTCTGAGTGCTACACTACCAGGGTTCGTAAACGCGAGCTGAGGTAATCCACTAGCATAACGAGAGCAATCAGAACAAGCACGATGGCGGCGGCTTCCTGGTATTGAAAGGTGCGAAAGCTAGTGTTCATCAAGTAGCCAATGCCGCCGGCGCCGATCAAACCAAGCACGGAGGCCGCTCGGATGTTGGTCTCCAGACGATACAGTGTGAACGAGATCAAATCCGGCAGGATCTGCGGTAAAACGGCAAAGGAAAGAATCTGCGTG
The DNA here is from genome assembly GCA_025924215.1 of Candidatus Binatia bacterium. Classification (GTDB taxonomy): domain Bacteria; phylum Desulfobacterota; class Binatia; order UBA9968; family UBA9968; genus WHTF01. The sequence goes on along the minus strand of JAICEJ010000158.1, from coordinate 2,280 downwards.
TAGCCGGCGCCGGTGGCGCGAATTGCCTCGACCACGCCCTCGTCGATATTCTCCACGGACTCCGACAACAGTTTACCCAGAACGGTGGCCGTGTGAATCGCCAATGCCAGGGTTCCGGCAAAAGCGCCAAGACCCACCGCGGCGACGAACAAGAGACCCAGCGCCAGATCGGGTACAGTGCGCAGCAGATTCAAAACAGTGCGAACACTATGGTAAACCAATGGATGCGGCGTGGTATTGCGCGCTGCGAGAAATCCCAACGGAAACGCCACAATCAACGCCGTGAACGTCCCCGCCAACGCCATTTGCACGGTCTCCAAAGTTGCCCCAACCACGGTCTGCGGAAATATGTTGTTCCACCAGCGCTGCTTGATACGCGCGGTGGCCTCGGGCAACGGCACCGGTAGCAAGAGTTCGCGCCATGATAGTTCTTCTGGGAAATAATAATAGTTTGCATCCGTCAGTTTAGAAAAGTCGGGAGGTAACATGCGCGCAAGAGTCTGGGCTATCTGAGGAATGCCTTCGAGCAATTCTCCCACTCTGATCTTCGCGCCCTGAAAAGCCCATGCAAGGACAACTAGAAAAAGAGCAGCGAATATTAATGACCGGAACCTATGCCTTGGCGCCGGCGGCGCCTCAAGAAAGATGTCCGGACTGTCGGTTGCTTGAAGTCGTTGAACCAAGGCTCTCTCCTTATGTTTGGCGGGAAATATTAGCTGCTAAGCACAGCACTGCCAGCCACCATAAAGCACCGCAACGCACTAAACCAGCCTAAGCCGGTGACTGTGGATCGCGTGGATTGAACGTCCTAGGAGCTAATATCGCGAACGAAGATCCGCCGCCGTTTGTCACAATAGGGTTGCTTAAGGTACATTTTACAGGATGCTGGAAAAGCTTCCTATGCTTGCTTGCGCTCAAACGCCTCGCCTCAACGTGCTAAACAACTACACCTCAGCTCGTCAATTTTTCGCGCGCCTGGCGTCTGATTCCTTTTCAAGGGCGCATAATAAAACTTTCTCAGCAACTTCTAGAGAACATTCAGTGGCAACTGCAACCAATCAAGAGCGCAGCGGGCGTGAGCTCTAGTGGCGCAACGCAATTTCTCTCTCAGATTTTGGGGAGTGCGAGGCAGTTATGCGGTCCCGCACCGCGGTGCGCTGAAATACGGCGGCAACACCTCTTGTGTTGAGGTGATTGCGGGAAAGCACCAGATCATTTTCGATGCCGGCACTGGCATCATCGGACTCGGTAAGGAGCTCGTCAAAAACAACCAGAGTCCGATAAGCTTGAATCTCTTTCTGAGCCACACACATCACGACCACCTCTCGGGCTTTTATTTTTTTGATCCGCTATTTGACAAACGAAACCGGATCAACATTTTCGGGCCGGGTTCGGGAAAACGATCCTTGGCTGAAACTTTGCGTGTGGCGATGGAGCCTGCACTTTTTCCAATCGGGCTCGACAGGCTTGATGCGAAAAAATCAATTTGGTCTCTGGTTGGCCGGGAGGGTATCGAATTGCGCGACAACCGGGAGGCCCCACGAATAACCAAAGCAGTTAGTCAGAGGGACAACAATAACCAGCACCCAATTATTCTTAGCCATAGCAGTCCCGCCCATCCCAACGGCGTAATTTTATATAGAGTTTTTTTCCAAGGCAAAAGTTTGGTTTATGCTACGGATTTAGAGGAACCATCGGGCGGTCATCCAGACGTGATCGAGTTCGCGCGCGACGCCGACTTGTTGATACATGACGCACAATATTTAGAGTCGGAATACACATCGGCGGCAAATCCACGCAAAGGGTGGGGACACAGCACGGTTGAATCGGCGACCGAAGTTGCAAAAAAAGCCGGGGTCAAACGACTTGTGTTGTTTCATCACGAACCGACCCATGATGACGGTTGTATCGACCAGATCTTGAAATTAGCGCGACGGCGTTTTCCTTCGACAACGGCTGCCGCCGAAGGCATGGTCATAAATCTCTGAGAGCATGAGCGATTTCAGCCGGTCGAGGAAGACGGTCTCTCTGCTCTGTCATGGGTTTCTTGCCGAATCCTCAACATTAGCGAGATTTTGCCGCCGCTGGTTCATGGGACGATTGCAATGGTCGAGTAACGATTAGATCAGCTACTTGTAAAGCGAAGTCGGGCGTGTGCGTTCGGAGTTCAGTCGAAACTTTTCTGAGTTCTTTCCTCGGCATGAAATGCAATCGCAGCAAAAGAACCGACGTCATCGAGCCTGGGTTTCTACGACACCGGGGCCGCGATTCATGCAATGT
>JAICEJ010000157.1 GCA_025924215.1 Candidatus Binatia bacterium | reverse complement strand
GATCGGATGGGATGTTGCGAAACTCAACGGGAACTTCAATGGCTCGTTCGATATCCCGATGCCCGGCAATCCACAGCCCTAGGGCTATGATGAACGAGAGTACTGCCAGGCCGACATTGCTCGATGCCGTTGAACCGATTTGCCGCCAGATCTCCTTCATAGCTTCACGAGACCCTCGAGTGCGTTGCGCAGCCGCGATGCATCGAGTCTCTCGGTGAGATTGCCCCCCACCACCAGCGCGATCGTACCCTCTTGTTCGGAAACCACAATTGCTACCGCATCGGTTTCTTCCGTCACTCCGATGGCGGCGCGATGGCGAGTACCGAGGGTCGTGCGAAGATTAGGGGTTGCGCTCAATGGCAGGAGACAGCGCACTGCGGTTACGCGTCGTTTCTGAATGACCAGCGCGCCATCATGAATTGGCGATCCTGGTAAAAAGACGCTTTCAATAAGCTCGCGACTGACCCGAGCATCCAACCGGGTGCCAATCTCAATGTATTCGTTCAAACCGACTTCGCGCTCCAGCACGATCAGGGCTCCGACTCGCCTGGAAGCGAGATTGCGAATGGCCTCGGTAACTTCTTCAATGATGTCCTCGCGCCGCTGCACCATCCTCTCGGCGCCAAAAAGTGGCGCCGTTCCCACCTGCGTCAAGGCGCGACGAATATCGCTCTGAAAAATAACGATTATAACGAGAATGATCGACGCTAGGAAATTATCTAAGATCCAGTTAAGCGTGAACAAACCGAGAACACGAGATAAAACGTAGGCCATCAAAATGACAGCTAGGCCGATCATCATTTGCATCGCGCGACTGCCGCGAAGCATCTGCAACAAACGGTAAATCAGATACCAGATGATGCTGATGTCTAAGCCGTCCTGCCAACGCAGCTGACCCAAAACTTCCGTCATTGCCCACCTAAATCAAGTAATTACCCTGCAGTTTCGTTATTGCCCACCTGATCAAGCATACGCCCAAGCCGGATCGCGTCGGCGACGCGAACAGCGCGAACGGTTTCGCTCACATCGTGGACACGCAAAATGTTGGCCCCGGTCAGTGCCGCCGCTACTGCCGCCGCCAGGCTGCCTTCAAGCCGCTCCTCTGGACCTGCCGCATTCAAAATCTTTCCGATAAATGCTTTTCGTGAGACGCCGATCAACAGCGGCTGCTCAACCGATTTCAATGACTGTAAATTCTTGAGCAGCGCGAGATTGTGCGTCAAGGTCTTACCGAAGCCGATGCCCGGATCGATGATAATCTGTTCGTGACCAATTCCCGCCTGGTTAGCGCTGCGAATGCGCTCCGCCAGAAATTCTCGCACTTCCCGGACGACATCAACGTAGTGCGGCTCCCGTTGCATGGTTCGAGGCTCTCCTTGCATGTGCATGAGAATGATCGGAACGCCTTCACGGGCAACCAGCGCCGTCATCCCCGGATCAAATCGCAGCGCGCTGATATCATTAACGATGTCGGCACCCACGTCCAAAGCGGCGCGGGCGACAGCTTCTTTGTAGGTATCGACTGAAATCGGCACGCTGGATCTTTTACGCAGCTCTCGAATCACCGGAAGCACGCGCCTTAGTTCTTCGTCGAGGGATACTGGTTGAGCGCCTGGCCTGGTTGACTCGCCGCCAATATCGAGGATTTCGGCACCGGATTCGATCATCTTGAATCCATCAGCGGCTGCTCTTGCACTGTCGAATCGTTTGCCGCCGTCATAGAAGGAGTCCGGTGTTACATTGACGATACCCATAACAACCGTATGACAGGTAATATCTATACGGCCATGCCGAGTAGCTAGAACTCGCCTCGGCGAATGATGCGCACTATCGATAGGATCTATGGTGGAATTCACATCAAGACAGTCTACGAAGTGGCGCTCTGCCCAGCGTGCATTGCGCAGTCCGAAATGACAGAGCGAATAAGTTTGCCGCTCAATGAGAACCGGCCTTGGTTTGTCTCGGGTCTACAATTCTCTGCCGCCGTAGTCTACGCGGTGAGCCCTGCACGAGTCATCTATGACAATGAGAGTATTCGTTTCGTGCCCTCACTGCGTCTGACTGAAGCGGGAGTGGACTCGGCTATTGCGAATCTAAATTGCCATGACATTGTCGCAACTAACCTGACCACAGGTTCAAAGAAGCAGGATCGTTTCGCGCCGTCACAAAACGATCCTACGATGTCAAAGATAAGACAGAGGGTAGAGTATTTAACCCGAATCAAGCAACCGCTGCCGCCCGTGTCGGGTTCAGCGGGTCGCCGCCGTTGCCACTAAAGTCTCTAACGATGGCGTCGATTTCCGAGCCGTCCAAGACTTCTCGTTCAAGAAGCGATTCGGCGACTTTGTGAAGCAGCGCCAGATTCGTTTTAAGAAGATCTTTGGCCTTGTGATAACTCTCCTGGATGATGCGGCGAACCTCACCATCGATCTCAATGGCGGTGCTTTCAGAGTAGTCAGCCGTCTGAGTGAAATCCCGCCCCAAAAAAATTTCCTCTTCCTTCTTGCCGAAAGTCATCGGACCGAGTTTTTCGCTCATACCCCATTCACAGACCATCCGGTGCGCGAGTTCAGTGGCCTTTTCGATGTCGTTTCCAGCGCCGGTTGTCATATGATTGAGGACCAGTTCCTCAGCGACCCGACCGCCAAAGAGAATGACGAGATTATTGAGCAAATACTCTTTCGGGTACGTGTGCTTCTCATCCATCGGCAATTGCTGGGTCAAACCCAAGGCCATGCCGCGGGGAATGATGGTGACTTTGTGAATCGGATCGGCGCCGGGAAGCAGCTTCGCCACCAGCGCATGCCCTGCTTCGTGAAATGCTGTGATGCGCTTTTCTTCGTCGCTGATAATCATGCTGCGCCGCTCGGCGCCCATCATCACTTTGTCTTTGGCAAGCTCAAAGTCGCGCATATCAACTTTGTCTTTGTTATTGCGCGCCGCTAGCAAAGCGGCTTCATTGACCAAGTTCTCGAGGTCGGCGCCGGCAAAGCCCGGCGTCGCCCGCGCCAGCACCGCAATGTCGACATCCGAGGCAACCGGAACTTTGCGGGTATGCACCTGCAAGATCCCCTCGCGGCCTTTTACATCCGGCCGGGGCACCACCACCCGACGGTCGAACCGGCCTGGTCGCAAAAGCGCTGGGTCCAAAACATCGGGCCGGTTGGTCGCGGCAATCAGGATGACACCTTCATTGGCTTCGAAGCCGTCCATCTCTACCAACAACTGATTGAGGGTTTGCTCCCGTTCATCATGGCCGCCGCCGAGACCGGCGCCGCGATGCCGTCCCACCGCATCAATTTCATCGATGAAAATAATACAAGGAGCGTTTTTCTTACCTTGGACAAAAAGATCACGTACGCGTGATGCTCCTACACCGACGAACATCTCAACGAAATCCGAGCCACTGATGCTAAAAAATGGCACGCCCGCCTCGCCTGCGATTGCGCGCGCTAGCAAGGTCTTTCCCGTTCCCGGAGGACCCACAAGCAAGCAACCTTTAGGAATGCGGCCGCCCAGCCTAGTAAACTTTTTGGGATCTTTTAGAAACGCGATGATTTCTTGGAGATCGTCCTTAGCTTCTTCCGCGCCGGCTACATCAGAGAATGTAACCCGGTGTTGATTCTCCGTAAGCAGTTTCGCCCGGCTTTTGCCAAACGACATCGCCTTGCCGCCGCCAACCTGCATCTGGCGCATAAAGAAGACCCAGACACCTATCAGCAGTAGCATTGGGAACCAGTTGATCAGCAGCACGTAATACCAAGGCGAATCATCCTCGGGCTTGGCAGCAATCTTAACTTTCTTCTCACGCAGACTCTTAACCAACTCAGGGTCATCAGGGGCGAAAGTGCGGAAACGCTCGCCATTTTTGTATTTGCCTTGAATATTGTGACCCTGAATAACGACTTCTTGGACTTCTCCACGTTCCACAGCCAACAGGAATTCACTAAAAACAACTTCAGGATCGCGGCCGGCCTGCTTACTAAAAACGCTGAAGATGCCGAGAAGAACCAGCAGCAGGACTAACCAGAGAGCGATATGTTTTGATGATTGACTCAACCCGAATCCTCCGATTTCAAGAACCAGAAAAGACTAACACACGCAACCAGTTAGATCAATATAGAGTTTTCCTACCTAGGTTGAGGAATTACCCTCAAATGCAGAGAAATCTTGGTCGCCGGTCCGATCCGGGCGGAATCACTCCGGCCGTATCCGGGTATCCACAGGATTTCGTTATCCATAACGAGCAAAGCTAATGTCGCTCGTGTACGCAACGGCAATTGATTGGCAATGAATAAGTCTTTGACCTTTTTATGTCCGGCCATTCCCAAGGGCTGAAATCGATCACCATTTCGGAAATTTCGCACCAGCAAGTTGCCCTTTAAGAGATCGGCGTCGAACACAGCTTCCATGAAGTTATCAGGCAATTTTCCCGGCGCGGGATCAATCAATTCGCTGACAATCGTGACGCCGGCCTCAATCACCGTTAAAGTCGATCCAGGTTTAAACTGATAGCTATAACATCTTGGTTTAACATTTGGACGATAAAAGGTGATCGTTTCGTATTCGCGTGCCAATTGCCAGCCGCCGGGAAGAGTCAGGCGGCCCTGAGGCGCCCCAACGGCGATCAACCGCAGCGCTGATTCTACATGATCGAAGTCTATGGCCCGCAAGTGACCCCGTCTCTGTTCGAACCAAAGCCGTATCACTCGCCTCTGAAGAGCCTTGTTGAGGTTGAGAAAGAGCTTACGGCTTAATTCGTTTCCGTCGCTCACGTTCTCCAGCTGCTGCCGGGTCAGCTCCGCAAGGTAGTCCTCCTCGTCGCCCAGCACCTGTGCTTGAGCGCAAAGCCGTGCCGGCAGTTTAGCGCCGAACCTCTCGCTCACCTGCGGCATGAGCTTTAGACGGATCCAGTTGCGCAAAAAGAACAAATCCCTATTACTGCTATCCGTACGATAATGGAGTTTCCGCTGCTCAAGAAAATCCATCACCTCTCTTCGCTGGGCATTAAGCAAGGGCCGAATCAGCAGCACACTCGTGCAACGGCGATCACCCGCAACCATCAGTTGACGCATTGGCGCGATGCCGCGGAGGCCGGTTCGACCTGCGCCACGGAATAGCCGCATGACAATCGTCTCGGCTTGATCGTCCGCGGTATGGGCCGTTGCCACCACATCGAGGCGATGTAGTTGAGCTGTTTCAGCAAAAAACTTGTACCTTTCGAATCGGCCGATCTCTTCGAGGCTAGCTTTACGCGAAGCTATTTTCAGTTGCGGCAGATCGATTTCTTTTAGATGACAGATCAAACTTAATTGTTCGGCCAATCGAGCAACAAATCGCGCGTCCTCAATCGCTTCTTCGCCACGAATTCCATGCTGTAGATGGGCAACTTCGATCGTGAGCTCAAATTCCTCGCGCAGATCATGGAGCAGATAAAGCAGCGCTACAGAATCCGGCCCCCCCGAGACGGCGACTAAAATCCGCTGGCCAGGAGACAGCATCCGCTGTTTCTCTATCGTCTGTTTAAATTTTCTTGCCAAATCCATACTATAGAGGAGTCTGCGCAGTTTCCGCATCGGAATCAAGAAGAAAGCTCGGTTGAATCAATGATCGCTACGCGAGCGGTTTGGATCGATCGTGTGAATCTAATGAGGCTGGAAGAACAGTTTAATTTCTGAAAGTTCAATCTCTAGATCAAGGATGCGTCAGGCCGGCGTCACTCACCATACAGTTTCTTGATAAAGCCGCTCTGGTCGAGCTCGCGCAAATTCGCCACATCGATAAAGCTGCCGGGCTGAAGACTCTTAGCCTTCGGATTTCGCGAGCTCATCTCATCGAGCACCATCTGAATGCCTTTGGTGGTTGGATACGGCACTCGCGGCATCACTTTGACCGCATAATGCTGGTAGGTCTCTTCCAGAGCATCCGCTTCACTGATGCGTGAATACTTACCGATTACCTTCATGGAAAAGGCTTTATCGGTCTTTAACCGATGCAAACCTTCGACATAAGCGCGCAAGTAGCGACGGATCGTCTCCGGATTTTCACCCAAATAACGCTGTGTGGTAACCACACCGGCGCCCTGATAGTCAACACCGATGGCGCTCAGGTCCGCCAACATAGAAAAACCCAGCTTGGCGGCCCGAAGATGTAGCGGCGATGACAGTAAGCCCCCGTCAACACTTTTAGCGATCATTCCAGCCAATGTCTCTTGTGAGCCGCCCATCTGGATCAAGGCCACCTCCCGGTCGGGCGCTATTCCCCATTGTCCCAATACATAACGCAAGAGAAAATCGTCCGATGTACCGAACCGCGTCACGCCGATTTTTTTACCCTTTAGCTCCTCCGGTTTCTTTATCTCCGGTCTGACCATAATTTTCTGCCCGGGCTTGTGATTAGGCCCGGCAAGCATCACCAGGTCAGCGCCTGCCAAATTGGCCTGAATCACCGCTGGAATTGCGATCTCGGCAATCGGAATCTCTCTAGCCAACATGGCTTGAACAACCTTGGAGCTGCCGCCGATGTAAATTAGCTCGACTTGCAGTCCGTGCTTCTCGAAGAGCCGCGCTTCTTTGGTGACCCAAAGCACAGCCATGGAACCGACAGTGGTCGGATAGGCAACATTAAGTTCGATGGTCTGTGCGATCGCAGACCAAGGCTTAGTGCCGCAGGCTAGCAGCAATGCTAGAAATGCTATCTTGATTTTCACGAGTACCTCGTTTGTGAAATGGCTTCGGGCTTTGGTTTTGGATTGCGCTAGCAGATCGGGTGTCGATAGCTCACGGCAGCCGCCGAACTGGGATCAAGCGCAAGACGCGAGTCGACGTTCAACACCTAACATCTGATACCGAACCCGCTATGGGTGCACCGATTCCAAAAACCAGTCCGTCGGAATCTCTCGTCCCACTCGGGCCTCCCGAGCACGCGCCAGCACTTCGCTGCCAACTGCGGCGAACTGCAAGCCGAGACCTACGTTATTACAAAAGCAAGTGATCGCCTCGTCCTTGGTTCTTCCCGGATGCTGCCCGTTTACTAACTGCGAAATCGTCGGCAAGTCCCACAGTGGAGTATCTTCCCGTGTAAGCGGATGCGGCCACCCTTCAGCGACATCCGGAATCGATTGCGGATCTACGCCGCCAATGACGATTTGAAACGGCTTGGCCTCTTTCCAGTGGATGATCAGCGGGTCCGATCGCTGATAGGTGGACGCATCCAGCTCGCAAGGCTTGACGCAGGATACATGGACTCCCGGCTTGAGCAACTCACCAGGAAACAGAGCGGAAATTGAATTCGTGGCGCAGGTAACGATATCCGCGCCGTCGATGGCCTCAACGGCGCTACCGGCTTCGACAACTTCCGCGGAAACATTGTTGCTCAACTCATCCAGGAAACGCCGCCGGGAGTCTGCGTTGGGGCTGAAGACTCTGACTTTCTTAAGATCACGCACCAGGCTAAGCGTAACTAGATGAGCGCTGGCTTGCCACCCGCTTCCGAGCAGCGCCATCACAGATGCGTTCTTGCGCGCGAGATGACGCGCGGCAATTGCGCTGGCCCCTGCGACGCGGAGCTTCTGCACGTAACCGTCGGGAAAAATCGCCAGCGGCTCACCGGTTTCCGTGCTGAAAAGCATGACCAGGCCAACGTAACGATCGCCACCGGCAACTGGAAGCTTGTCTTTGCGCACGCCGCCGGCCTTTTCGTACCACGTAACCACGCTTGAGTTGAGACGCAATGCCGCGATTTTGCGATTCGGCAGAACACCGCTCATGGTCTTGTATTCGTAGAATTCATTTGGCTTGGTCGGACTGAAAACATCATAGCGCGGCACCGTCGCTGCCATGCCACTGCCGAGATCGCGATAGGCCTCTTCTAGGACTTCGAGACAAGCGCCCACCGGCAGAATCTTTTCAATATCTTCGTTCGATAAGATGAGCATTGGCCACCTCCAGGCGATGCGCTGCCATAGTTATTGCCATGGAAGGGTTTTTTTTCAAAGCCTTTCACACGCGCACGGTTGTTGACACGAGGCTAGTGCTGTTGTCATATCAGAGGACCGGACATTTATCGATGATTTAACCATCGGCTCATCGAGCACGTTGAGATCCGGATGCGGTTTCGGTCGCTACCACATCTATTCAAGTAATTCTTCCCACGCCCTTGACCGGCGCGCCAACAGCACCTCGCCTAACTATGACCACCCATTTACAGCCGAAGCGGCGGCGATTCTTCTACGGTTGGTACATCGTTGGCGTCGCGATTTTGGTCAACATCGCCGGAACATTTGCTTTCTCGAGCACGTTGAGCATTTTTCTCAAGCCGATCACTGAGGAGTTAGGAGTTACACGCGGCGCATTTTCGTTGATCCGAACTTTCGAGATCGGCATCGCCGCTATGATCGTGCCGCTCCTGGGCCCATGGCTCGATCGGCACGGCGGACGGGGCATCCTCGTCGTCGGAGTACTGATGGAGGGGACGGGCTTGTTGCTTTCCAGCCTCGTGCATAGTTTCTGGCAATTTGTTCTGGTGCGCTGCTCGCTTGTAATTGCCGGCGAAGCTTTACTGGGCTCCTTGGTCATCAACGTCACCATCGCTCAGTGGTTCGTGCGCAACCGCGGACGCGCCATGGGCATCGCCAACTTGGGAACCGGCATTGCGAAGCTCGGCATACCGCTGATTGCGGCATCGTTGTTTGTCCTAGTCGGTTGGCGCGGCACCTGGGCGGTATTCGGCATCATCGCGCCTATTCTGGTGGTGGCGCCGGCGCTGATCTTTGTACGTAGACGACCCGAAGACATGGGACTTCAGCCGGACGGAGCAGCGCCGGGTCAAAGCTCTGAACTCTTGCCAGCTAACGGTGCGAGGTCGTCGAATGCCCGACTAAGAAGTCTGGTCCGTGAAACCTCATGGAGCCGGTCGGAGGTCGTGCGATTGCCGGTCTTTTGGCTTCTCGTGGTCACCTTCGGTATCGCCAGTGTCGGCATCGCCGGTCTCAATCTGCACATCTTTTCTTATGTCACAGATATCGGCTACTCGCCGCTGATCGCGGCTTCTTTTATGAGCACAATAGCGCTAACTCAACTCGGCTCTACGCTTGTTTGGGGTGTACTCGCCGACAGATTCGATCTTAGAAAGGTATCCTGCATTCAGTTCTTGATCCAGGGAGTAGGACTGGTGATCGCCATAGTTAGCGTTGATATTCGTCTCGTTTACCTGGGGTTCTTCCTCTATGGCACCGGATTGGCCGGGAGCTTTGTTCTGCGTGAAGTGATTTGGGCTAATTTCTTCGGCCGAGCGTCTCTAGGAAAGGTGCGCGGACTGTCGCTATTCTTTTCTCATCTATTCGCGGCCAGCGGTGCGCCTTTCTTCGGCTTTCTTCACGATCGCATGGGCAGTTACAATATATCCTTCACGATCTTTTCCTGCGCTCTATTCACATGTGCGTTTTTGATCTTGTTTGCTAAACCGCCAATCGACCGTCGAGCAAGGAATAACAAAGTACTGCCTTAGGGCTCAGGTCAATCACTTATCTCCGATCGCTGTTGACAACTTTTTTTGTCGCCACATAATTGTTTGTTACCACAGGATACGAATAGAAGGATAAGTTCAGTGTATTACTTTGCCTACGGCTCGAAT
>JAICEJ010000156.1 GCA_025924215.1 Candidatus Binatia bacterium | reverse complement strand
CTCCGGGCGATCGCAAAACATGTCATTGCACGGGCTGTCCAGGATAAAGGGAGAGCGGCAGAGGAGAGTATTTCATAAATGGCTAACTTGCTTGACGGTGTCGAGTACCCCAAAGACATTCGCGGTTTGACGCTTGATGAACTCAATCAACTCGCAGCCGAAATACGCCAGGAAGTGATCTCGGTTGTTTCAGAAGTGGGCGGACACTTCGCTTCCACCCTCGGCGCCGTGGAGCTTACTCTTGCGCTTCACTATGTGTTCAACACCCCCGAAGATCGGATCGTTTGGGATACGGGACACCAGGCCTATGCGCACAAGCTCATCTGCGGGCGCCGCAGCCGACTTGCAACCATCCGCCAATTTGGCGGTCTCAGTGGTTTTTTGAGTCGGGATGAAAGCGAGTACGACGTTTTTGGCGCGGGCCATGCGGGTACTTCCATTTCAGCCGCGCTCGGTATGGTCGAGGCGAAGACGCTCGAGTCATCTTCCCGCAAGGTGGTTGCGGTGATCAGCGATGGCGGCTTGAGCGCGGGATTGACTTATGAAGGTTTAAACCAGGCCGGGCATTTGGAGAAGGATCTGATTGTGGTTCTCAATGACAACGCGATCTTTATCGATCCGCGGGTCGGTGCGGTGTCGTCGTTTTTGAGCAAGCAATTTACTACCGATGCTGGCTTGCGATTGCAAAAAAATCTTTCCACGCTTTTACGAACTCTGCCTAAGGGCGAAAATTTGTTTCATCTGGCGCGAAAAGTTAAGGAATCTTTTCTCGGCTTGGTGACGCCTGGATTTCTGTTCGAAAGCCTTGGTTTCCAGTATGTCGGTCCCATCGACGGTCATAATATCGAAGAGATGATCACGACTCTGGAGAACGTTAAGAAGATAGAGAGACCAACTCTAGTCCATGTCCTGACGACAAAGGGAAAAGGTTATCCGCCTGCTGAAAAAGAGCCGGTAAAATTTCATGGCGTGACTCCTTTTCACGTTCTTACGGGGAAACCGAAAAAAGGCAAAGGTGCGATCCCAACGTACACGGATATTTTTGGCGAATCGTTGGTCCGGCTGGCGAAGGAAAATCCGAAAGTCATCGGTATTACCGCAGCGATGGGAAGCGGAACAGGAATCGATAAATTCTCGCGCGAGATTCCGAACAGATCTTACGATGTCGGCATTGCCGAACAGCATGCCGTTACCTTTGCGGCGGGCATGGCGACCGAGGGATTCATACCGGTCGTGGCGATCTACTCAACTTTTCTGCAAAGAGGATATGACGAGATCTTGCACGATGTCTGCTTACAAAATTTGCACGTCGTCTTTGCGGTCGATCGCGGCGGTCTGGTGGGCGCGGATGGCCCGACGCATCACGGCGTTTTCGATTTTGCCTATATGCGTTCGATTCCAAATATCGTCATCATGGCGCCAAAGGATGAGAATGAGCTGCAACATATGTTGAAAACTGCGGTTGAGTATTCGGGGCCTATTTCAATTCGTTATCCAAGAGGCGAGGGCTGCGGTGTCGAAATGGATGCGCAGATGAAAAATTTAGAAATAGGCAGGGCTGAACTTCTCAGGGACGGACGCGATGTGGTGATCGCGGCCGCGGGCCAGACCGTCATGCCGGCGTTGAGAGCAGCCCAGGACCTGGTTTCTTTGGGAATCGATGCGGCCGTGGTGAACGCTCGGTTCGTCAAGCCTCTGGACCGAGTTCTGTTCCGAGATTTGCTGCTGCGCGTCCCTCGTTTGATCACGGTGGAAGATCACACAGTGGTCGGCGGCTTCGGCAGCGCCCTGTTGGAATTGATGGCTGAAGAAGGGATCACCGGAGTAGAGGTTAGGCGTCTGGGCGTGCCCGATCGCTTCGTTACGCACGGGACTCAGGACGAATTAAGAAAGCTATGCGGCTTCGACAAGGAGGGCATTGCTCAATCGGCGTTACAGATCGTGCGGCGCGCAAAAAGGAAAAGTAGAGAGGGATGGGAAAGAGGGAGCGCCTAGATCTTTTGCTGGTACAGCGCGAATTAGTCGCCAGCCGTGAAGAGGGACGGCGCAGGATCCTCGCAGCTGAAGTGCTGGTAAACGAACAACCGTTGACAAAAGCAGGTGCGCTGGTCGATCAAACCGCCGAAGTCCGGCTTAAAACAGTTTCGCCTTATGTGAGTCGTGGTGGCTTGAAACTGGAAAAGGCGCTTCGCCAATTTCAGATTGATATAAAAGATAAAGTGGCCTTGGATGTTGGCGCCTCAACCGGCGGGTTTACGCATTGCCTGTTATCTCATGGCGCGCGCCGGGTATACGCGGTCGACTGCGGCTATGGTCAGCTCGATTGGACGCTCAGAAACGATCCCCGTGTGGTAGTTCTGGAACGGAGAAACATACGTTACCTTGAAGCTTTTGATTTGCCGAGCCTAGCGGCCTTCGCGACGATCGATGTCTCGTTCATCTCGTTACGCTTGGTCCTTCCTAAGGTTAAGACTCTACTATCTCGCGGAGGCGAGATAATCGCGCTGATCAAACCTCAGTTTGAAGTTGGCAAAGGCAAGGTCGGCAAAGGTGGCGTCGTCCGATCTAGCGCAGAACACCTGCGTGTGATCGAAGAAATCAAGCACTCGGCGACAGGCTTGGGCTTCACGGCTCAAGATGTAACCGAATCACCACTGCTCGGCCCCAAAGGCAATAAGGAGTTTCTAATTCATTTGACTGATCCGGATTCCCGAACCTGACTACAGCCATCGCGCGGTTTCAATTCACGCATCGTCTGCTAACCTGTCCTATGTATGGCAAAGTTTCTGCGCATCGCCCATCGCGGCGCATCTGGGAGCTTCCCGGAAAACACCTGCCTAGCTGTTGAAAAAGCCATTGAAGCCCGTGCCGATATGATCGAGTTGGACTGCCAATTGTCCAGCGACGGTCATGTGGTCATTTTTCACGATGAGCGGCTAGTTCGTATTACCGGCGCGGGAGGTGTCGTTAACCGCACGCCTTTAGAGCAGCTCAAGAAATTGGATGCCGGGGGGTGGCGTAAAGCCGCATTTAAAGGGGAACGGATCCCGACTTTGGAGGAGGTTGTCGCGCTAGTCGGCGGCGAGGCTGACCTCTGCCTCGATATCAAACAATACCCGGGTTCTCCGCCCGGCATTGAACTAAAGCTTCTCTTCATTCTTAGCCACTACGATTATCTCGATCGAACAATTATTTCCTCCTTCGACTACGATTGCCTTCGCAGGGTGCGTGAACTGGGGCCAGAAGCGCGGTTGGGTGTGATTTACGGTACCGGCATTGAAGAGAACCCATTCGTGATAGCTGCAGAAATTGAAGCTGCGTCTTTGCACGTGCAGAAAGAACTTGCGAGCCGCGAGTTCTTACAAACGGGTTGGGAGCTGGGGCTGGATGCTTTTGTGTGGACAGTGAACGAACTGCGAGAGATGGAAGATTTCGCCTCATTGGGTGTTCAGGGAATCATGACTGATTTTCCAGAGCGGTTGTGGCGCCTGGAGAAACGATGAAAGTTCATCGCTGCTAGCGCATAATTTGGTGTTAGTAGTCTGTCTGTAGATAGGACTTTGTTTTACGGTCGAAAAACCGCGGAGTTATCGTCGGTGAATTGCTTGACTTGAGACGTATTTAGGATAAAATTGCAGTCCCATACGTGGTCAGAGATCGGGGGTGATTTAATCCATGACCGGTGTTCGAGTTAGAGAAAATGAATCCATCGAAAGTGCCATTAGGCGTTTCAAAAAGCTTTGTGAGAAAGCGGGAATTTTAGCGGAGTTGCGAAAGCGGGAGCATTACGAAAAGCCCAGTGTTAAAAGAAAGAAGAAAGCCATAGCGGCTAAGAAACGTGCGTTACGCCGAGTCCGTCATTCTTTTTAATTGTCTGGAGCTTTCGTGTCTACTTACCATCGACAAAGAAATTCGCTATGCAGTTAAAGGCCGAAATTCAGGATTCTATAAGGTCGGCCATGAAAAGCGGTGATAAGATCACGCTGGAAAGTCTAAGGCTGGTACTGGCGGCTGTAAAAAACGAGGAGATCAAATCTCGGAGAGAGCTCACAACCGACGAAATCCACCGGACGATTTCAACGCTGTGCAAACAGCGTTCGGAGTCCATTGAGATGTTTCAAAAGGGCGGTCGCAGCGATCTGGTGGAAAAAGAACAGGCCGAGTTGAAAGTTCTTCAACGTTTCCTACCTGAGCCTCTGAGCGACGACGAGATAATATCGGCGATTCGAGTCACAATCCGGGAATCGGGCGCGCAAGGTTTGCAAGATCTTGGCAAAGTTATGAAAGAAGTGATGCCAAAGGTGAGCGGCCGAAGCGATGGCAAAAGAGTCAATGAGCTGGCCCGAGAAATACTTCGTGGCGCCTGAATGCTTATAGGGCACGTTCTCTTTACCTTCCCATCAAACAATCAATGGCTCCTTTGCTGCTTATCGGCGTTGAGCAGCTTTCTGCACGAAGAATGTCACCCCTGCTCGTAATGCATCAGACGAACCAATGCCTCACGAGTGGTGGCGTTTACGATTAGCGAGAGTTAACGAGACGGATGGCTGTCGCCAATGAACATCGTCGATATCATCTTGCTATCTCTTCTTTTTCTTTTTGGGTTGCGAGGTTATGTCAAAGGTTTTTTCCGAGAGATATTTTCTCTGGCGGGCCTCATAGTTGGCTTCATGGCAGCTGCGCGGTATAACCACACTGTAGCAACGTTCAGCCAAGAGTATTGGAAAATTTCTCCATTTATCCTCAAGGGAACTTCTTTTGTCGGGATTTTTTTTGCCGTCTATCTCTGTTTTAACCTTTTCGGCTGGTTTTTTCATAATTCTGAGAAGTTTCTCTTTCTGCAGGCATTGAATCGAGCGGGCGGTATTGTTATTGGAATCGGTAAGGGTGCGGCAGTCATGGCGTTAATCGTTTTTTTTATGAGCTCCGCGTCTTGGATTCCACCTTCTGCCAGTGAAAAAATCAAGACTTCTGTTTTGGTCCCATCGTTATCCCGTTTAGCCGAACTTATTATTCGAATCGGAAAAGAAAGGATCTTGACGACAGAGGACAATCGAGTGCGACTGTTAAGTCAAACCCGAGTCTTAAAAGTTGCCGCATGATCACTCAGGAGAAGATCGCTGAGATTCGTGCTCGGGCCTCGGTCGTTGAGGTCATTTCCGATTACGTCACGCTAAAAAGGATCGGCCGTAATCATGTCGGGCTCTGTCCCTTTCACGGCGAGAAAACTCCCTCTTTCACGGTGAACGATGAGAAGGGAATTTTTCACTGCTTCAGCTGCAAGGCTGGCGGTAGCGTCTTCAACTTCTTGATGCAGTATGATCATCTTTCTTTTCCTGAAGCGGTTGAGTGTGTGGGTAAGCGCTACGGTATTGCCGTGGAACGCTCAGTAAAGAACAGAGACTCGGGGGGAGAGGCTGACCGCGATGCTCTCTATCGTCTCAATGAATGTGCCGCGGCGAATTATCATCGCGTTCTGTTCGATGACGTCTTGGGAAGAAGAGCTCTCGAGTATATTAAGAAACGTGGTATCGAGGAGTCGGTTGCGCGGCGTTTCAACTTAGGCTTCGCGCCACCCTATGGTTCGGGGCTTCTGGAGGTTGCCAAAAAGGAAAAGCTTTCGCTGAAAGATGCGCTTCGGTTGGGGCTGATTGGCCAAAGGGAAGGCAACCGGTTCCACGAAAAATTTTTTGACCGGCTAATTTTTCCCATCGTCAACGCCGGGGGCAAAGTCATCGGCTTCGGCGGGCGGGTGCTAGAACAAGGAATTCCGAAATACCTTAACTCAAGTGATACCCCGCTTTTTCGGAAAGGGTCTACCCTGTATGGTCTGTTCCAAGCCAAAGAAGCGATTCGCAAAAGGGACCGAGCCGTCGTCGTAGAAGGTTACCTCGATGTTATAGCTTTGCACCAATATGGTGTTGATTATGCCGTCGCCACTCTCGGAACAGCGCTTACGGTGGAGCATGTACGCGCTTTGTCGCGATATACAAAGAACGTTGTTGCGTTTTTCGATGGAGATGATGCCGGTAGCCGAGCCGCGGAGCGAAGCTTCCAAATCTTTGTTGAAGCCGGACTGCTTGGGCGAGCCGCTTTTTTGCCCAACGGTGAAGATCCAGATACTTTTATCCGCGCGCGGGGCAAAGCGGCCGTGGAAGAACTGCTTGATAGATCAGTGCCGTTGGCGGACTACTACTTCGCATCTCTAGAGCATCGTTACGGCAAAACTTTGGAAGGCAAAAGCCAAATTGCCGGGGACATCTCACGCGTGCTCCAAAAGGTGCGTAACCCGTTCGAAGTTGATCTTCTGATTGCTCGGGCGGTGGATTCGCTAGGTATTCGGGAGGAGTTCTTTCGCAAGCCTCTGCAGAGTTCGGTGCCTCCCAAGCCGCCGTTGTTAGCAAACCGACGGCTCTCTTCTAGTGATCTCGGCAATCGCGCAAATGCCGCGGAAAGATCCCTCATATCTCTGATTTTACGTTATCCCCGAATCGCCGGATATGTATTCGAAGAAGCAGACGTGCGACAATGGGTCGGATCAGCTTGGCGCGAGATTATTGATCTGATCAGGACCGAGTGGCAAGAGCATGAAGACGTCGATGTTGGGAGGATCGTGCAGGCGTTCGATTCAGAGGTAGCTGCTCAGATAGCCGCTTTGGCAATCGAAGGAGAAAACGTTCCTGAAACTGAGTCCCAGAAGATGGCTGATGACTGCATAGCCCATCTGCGACGAAAGTATTTGCGAGAGCAAGAAAGAAATTTGCGAATCGCGATCCGGACTGCTGAAGAACAAAAGGACGAGAACGCAACCAGGGAGAGGATACTAGAATGGCAAGAAATCGTACGAAAAGAACGCCAGCTAGAACGCCGAAAGCTCGCGCCGAAGATAACCGCTCGATAGCTAACGATAAAGCTTCCTCGCGTCATGCCGCCGGGCAACCGGCGGAGAAAAAGAACATGAAGGAGGTGAAGAAGCTTATCGATCTCGGCAAAGAGAAGGGTTACCTGACGTATGATGATGTCAACGATATGCTTCCTGCGGAAGTTGTTTCTCCGGATCAGATCGATGACGTTATGTCCATTTTTGGCGAGATGGATATCGAGGTTGTTGATTCCAATCAACGAGTCACTCTTGGAGGAGCCGGTGAGGATCTTGCCGACGACGAAGAGGATGAGAAGGAAATCGAAGGCGAAACTGATGGGGATGCGGTTGGCAAGACCGGCGATCCAGTGCGTATGTACTTAAGGGAGATGGGAACTGTTTCACTGCTGAGCCGGGAAGGCGAAGTAGAGATCGCAAAGAAAATTGAGGTAGGCGAAAAGAAAGTCATTGAGGAAGTATTATCCAGCCCGCTGGCATTGCGTTACGTTTTGGAACTCGGTGAAAAATTGGCGCAACATGAGATCCGAGTGCGTGAAATAATTAAAGATGGTGATGAGGATGCCGAATACCTCGAAGATGAAGAGGTGCACGAACGACGCTTGCTCGATCAAATCGCTAAAATCCGCAGGGCCGCTAATGAGCGAGACAAGATTAAAAACGAACTCGAGGGCAAGCGGCTGTCGGCGCAACGTCGTCAGGCGCTGCAACAAACTTTAGAAAAGTATCACGACCGAATTGTCGGCGGCCTGAAAAATCTTCAGCTGAATCGAAAGCAAACCGAAGCGATTGTTGATGGTCTCAAGAGAGCCATGGATCGAATGCAAACCCTTGAGCGCCGGGTGAAGGAATTCGAGCAAAGGACTGGGAAGAGTGCTTCCGAACTCCTGAAGCTTGTTGCAAACCTGAACGGACGTAAGAAGGATTGGCAACGCCTCACCAGTTCGTTGCGAATGGGGCACGATGCGGTTCTGCATATGTCAGACGAGATCAGGAGCGCGCGGCGCGATATACGGCATATCGAAAAAGACCTTGACATCCCGGCGGAAGAGATCAAGCGTCGCGTTTGGTCGATTGTTGATGGTGAGACCAAAGCTAATCTGGCGAAGAAAGAACTGATCGAAGCGAATCTGCGACTAGTTGTGAGTATTGCCAAGAAGTACACCAACCGTGGATTGCAGTTTCTCGATCTTATCCAAGAGGGAAATATCGGCTTAATGAAAGCCGTCGATAAGTTTGAATATCAGCGAGGATACAAGTTTTCCACCTATGCCACCTGGTGGATCCGTCAAGCAATCACTAGAGCGATCGCCGATCAGGCTCGGACAATCCGCATACCGGTTCACATGATTGAGACCATCAATAAGCTTATCCGGACCTCTAGGTATCTAGTGCAAGAGATTGGCCGCGAGCCAACGCCCGAGGAAATTGCCACGAAAATGGAAATTCCCTTAGATAAAGTAAGGAAGGTCCTTAAAATCGCCAAGGAGCCCATATCCCTGGAAACTCCGGTAGGTGAGGAAGAAGACAGTCATCTGGGGGACTTTATCGAGGACAAAAGGATCATCACTCCTTCCGATGCGGTGGTGAATATCAATCTGCAAGAACAAACAAAGAAGGTACTCGCCACTTTAACCCCACGTGAAGAGCAGGTTCTGCGCATGCGGTTCGGAATCGGTGAGAAATCCGATCACACCCTTGAAGAAGTCGGTCAAAAGTTTACCGTCACACGTGAGCGCATTCGGCAAATTGAAGCCAAGGCGCTCCGGAAGCTCAGACATCCCAGTCGCAGCAAAAGGCTGAAGAGCTTCATGGAGACTTAAGCATCAGCTTCCTATCATCCCACACGTTTTTCCTGTTACGGGCCCATAGCTCAGTTGGTTAGAGCCACCGGCTCATAACCGGTTGGTCCCTGGTTCGAGTCCAGGTGGGCCCACCAATCTTAATGGTGTAAAGAACCTACACTCAGATGCTGCCAGAGGTAGCTTGTAGGTGAGGGTGACGTTGCCGTCGCGCACTCTCACCTCCTTCAACAACTCTTGCAGGAATTCCCTTTTTGCCCCGATTCGCTTCTCCGCTAAGCGACGCCGCATTTCGGCGACGTAAGCGTCCATTCGCGTTGTCGGAATCGTCGAAACCGCTTTCATGCCGCGTCGATTGTTATCGAGCGCCTGTTTCTTTTTTAGTAATTCCTGGCGCTGTTCATGGAGCTCCTTGATTCGTTGAGCGGCTTGTTCGATCGAAAGAGCACCAGTTTCGAGAGCATTTTCCCACCGCTGCAGCCTAGTCTCCAAGTCACTCAGCGCTAATCGGATCGCATCTTGCTCCCGCGAGGGCTTATCTTGTGACTTTACCGCGCTTTCAATCACCCGCTCGAGGTATATCCGTATATTGGTGGGCGTCAGTATTTGTTCCTGGATCTTGGCTAAAACTGCGCTTTCCAATTTATTTTTATTGATGAGTCGCGCCGCGCAAGTTGTCTTGCCACCCTTGAGATAAGAGCCACAGCTGTAGTAATGAAATTTCCCACCCTTGGCGGCCGTTCCAAGATAACGGCGACCGCACGCATCACAAACGACCAGTCCGCTCAACAAATACGTGGTGCGGTTTGCATAGGAGTTCCTCCAGTTCGCGGCGCTAAGGCGAAGTTTTTCCTGAACCCGATCGAAGAGCGGCTGATCGATTATCCCTGGATAGAATCCGGGGATGGTCATTGGTTCAACTGCGCCGTACCGTTCACGGAAGTTATATTCGAGTACTCCGATGTATGCTTTGTTACGGAGGATCCAATAAATATGATTGCTGG
>JAICEJ010000155.1 GCA_025924215.1 Candidatus Binatia bacterium | reverse complement strand
GGGAGTTAGGCCGCGCTATGTGCCTTTGCGCGGTGACCATTGGAGCTTCGATCCGGACGAGCTTACACGAGCTTTTAATGCGCGCACCCGCGCGATTATCGTCAATACGCCGCACAATCCGACCGGCAAGGTTTATTCCCGCCAGGAACTTAGCCTGATTGCGGATCTATGCCGCAAGCATCAGGTCGTCGCCATTACAGACGAGGTCTATGAGCATATTCTCTACGACGGAATGGCGCATATACGACTGGCGACCTTGCCGGGCATGGCAGAACGCACAGTGACCATCAGCAGTGTTGGCAAAACCTTTAGCGTTACCGGCTGGAAGATCGGCTGGGCGATCGGTCCGGCAGATCTGGTGAATGCTGTTAATCGCGCGCACCAGTTCATCACCTTTGCTGTTGCCTCGCCCTTACAAGCCGCGGCCGCACTGGCGCTCGGTTTGCCAGTTAGGTATTTCGAAGAGCTGCAGGTGAGCTATCAGTCCAAGCGTAATCGAATGATCGAGGTGTTCCAACAAGCCGGTTTAAGAGTTCTCAAGCCGCAGGGCAGCTATTTCATTATGGTGGATTGGCGCGCCGTCGCGCCGCGGCATGTCCAGGACGACGTTCAGTTTGCATGCTGGCTAACAACCGAGATCGGCGTTGCCTGTATTCCACCCAGCGCCTTCTATCAAGAGTCCGATAAAGAATTGGG
The DNA here is from genome assembly GCA_025924215.1 of Candidatus Binatia bacterium. Lineage (GTDB taxonomy): Bacteria > Desulfobacterota > Binatia > UBA9968 > UBA9968 > WHTF01. The sequence continues at coordinate 9,019 of JAICEJ010000155.1, read as the reverse complement.
CAGATACCTGGCGCGTTTTGCCATCTGCAAGAAAGATGAAACCCTTGCTGCCGCCGCGGAACGATTTGAGAGGCTAGGAAAACTGTAATCGTCGTCCGTTCATGCCTAATGTCGGAACTATAGGTACCCGGCTGTCATCGCCGCATTTCAGTCCTGAGGTTTTGCTTTACAGGCGCTAAACGCCTTCAAGAGGGGGTGAGTCTAATTAGGCACTAGGTCCACAGACCGATTGACTCGCCAACGTGGATGCGGCTAAGTTTAACTCCGCATCGCCACATTGTTGCGCGCTATAGGCCAATGCTTCTGAACGAGGTCGCATCTCCGATGAAGACGAAGGGCGAAATAGAGGCAGCCATCAGTGAAGCCATGGTCGGTTTCGAAATCGACTGCATGGGCCGCGGTCCGAAAGAGGCTCGCAGTCATATCATTGATGATTTGATACTGGTCCGGCTCAAAGGCGTGCTGACACCGGCGGAGCAACAGCTAGCCAAACGCGCCGACGGTGTGGAACTAATCAAAAAAATGCGTTCCACCTTGATTGAAAGTGCGCGGGCGCAACTTTCAACCATGATAAGTGATATTAGCGGCGGCAAAGTTCTCGACATCCTTACGGACATCAATACGACGTCGGGGGAGCGTATATTCATCTTTATATTGGACACCAATCTGGGCAGGGATCTACCGCGCAAAATAACCGCTTGACATTTACCTGGTTCGTTATTAGCGTGTGTCTAGTTTTGCTGATGACCTGAGGGGCTGCTCCAGCACACGGATTGCAGCCAGTCGGGCCGTAAGCCGACTTGGGATGGTCACATTCCCCGTCGGCTTTTTTATTGGATTCAACAGGCTAGTTGAAGGGGGAGCCCTCATGGGGGTGTCTCGGTTAAGGCAGGCCAGTTCTAACCCGATGGGGAGAGGCTGGCTTTTTTATTTCGTGATAGGAGGGAAAAAAAATGGCTGATCACAATCCCGCGGCAGAAGAGGTCTTATTAGACGTCCGCGTCGCAGAGGCTTCCGGGGCTTATAAATTCTATCTCAACAACGAGAAGAAAATACTCGGAACCGCGTCTGTGGTTATATTCCTCACAGTATGGGAATTGATTGGTAATACGTTGCAGCTAATCAATCCCATGTTCATGAGCGCGCCCTCGCTAATTTGGAAAGCCGCCGTGCAACTGTTCTCGTCGGGAGAGATTTGGAATGATCTCCGGGTGAGCGGTATTGAGTTCGCCTGGGGATATGTACTCTCCGTGGTCGTCGGCGTTCCCTTCGGGATTGCCTGCGGTTGGTACAAAAAGATGGCATATATTTTCGATCCTTTCGTCAATGCAATGAACGCCACGCCGCGGGTTGCCCTCTTGCCTCTGGTCATTATCTGGCTTGGAATTGGCATACTATCGAAAGTTGGGATCATTTTTCTCGGCGCGGTTTTTCCGATCCTGATCAATGCGCGTGACGGGGTAAAGACCACTCCATATAACCTGCTTACCGCCGCAAAGAGCTTCGGCGCTTCGGAATGGCAGATATTCAGAAGTGTCGTGTTGCCGTCAACCTTGCCATTTATCCTTACCGGCTTGAGGCTCGGAGTCGGCAGGGCCTTGATCGGTGTCATGGTCGGAGAGCTTTATGCCGCTACCGCCGGCATCGGCTTTATGATTACAGTGGCGGGAGCTACTTTTCAGACCGATAAAGTCTTTGTCGGCGTCCTGATCTTTGCCATCACCGGCATGATCTCCATGGAACTGCTAACCAAGTTGGAGGCTCGCTTCGAGAAGTGGCGCCCGAAAGTCGGGGCGGCAGCATAGTCAGTATTTAGCTCCTCATTTAAGAAGAAGTTCTTCAGAGATTACCGCACAACAACAAGCCGATTACCCTCTCCAGGTAATCGGCTTTTGTTTTGGCGCGACCCGCTGTCCACGCTTTTAAGCTCGAATAACCCCAACAGCCCCTTTGTTTCGAGATCTTTGCTTGGTGTCACACGGGTTTTTGTGACAGCCTCTCTTTCTTTCGGTCCTTGCCCGGCGTCAACAAACCACGTATATACCCCCGCAGCTTGAAGGCATAAACGATCTTCACCGGGAAGGAACACGAAAATGCAACATAAGTATAAATCTTATAATATTGTAATCACGAGCTGGGCCAATCTTAACCCGGACGGATTTCGACCGGAATATCGCATCAGTATGAAAGCCCCTAGTCTCTGTCAAAGCTTAAAAATAAACCAGACGTTTCCTACAAGAAAATATGCTGAAGATTACGCGCTCCAAGTCGCAAAAAAATGGATCGACGAGCGCGAATCGGATCATCCATCGACATTAATCGAAAGGGGCGGTGACATAAGTCGAAAGCCTCTCAAGAAAGACTCCGTTTTTTAACGTTAAATCGAGCCTGCCAGCGGTCATCGGATATAGGACATCGCGCGAAGAAACACATCCTGCCGGAAATTGTTGAGTACACAAACGTGTCCGCACTAAAGGGAGACCTCCTCTTAGCTCACACCGCGGGTGACGTCTCCCCTCTCACGCCAGCATAAAATCATTCTGGCTCAGCCTAACACGACTCCTCTCAGACCGGACGCACAAGACTGCGCTCACCCGACAATTAAATATTCTTGACCCGCTTATCTCTAGTCGTTTACTCTTAAGGCCGAAGCTGCTGGTAAATCGCACGAGATTTTGCCTACCACGCGTTTTGTCCACGGAGAACCGATGGCGAAGAATATTGTGATCTGCTCGGACGGAACTGGAAACTCCGCAGTTAAGGACCGCGGTACGAATGTATTCAAAATCTTTGAGTCCATTGATCTCAATGGCCACCGGCTTAACCCGAAGCTGGATCCGCAGGTGCCGATCTACGACGATGGCGTCGGCACGGAAGATTTCAGGCCGCTCAAAATTTTTGCCGGAATAACTGGGTGGGGTTTAAGCCGAAATGTCAAACAACTGTATAAGGAGCTATGCCGTATCTATGATCCTGGCGATAAAATATTCTTGTTCGGCTTTAGCCGCGGCGCTTTCACGGTCCGGAGCCTCGTGGGGCTCATCGTCCGGTGCGGTATTATCGATGCGCAGAAGCAATCTACCGCAGAAGCTTTCGACGGTTGCGTGAATAGAGCCTACAAGGCTTACCGCAGTTGTTACCGAACGGCTTTGATGCGACTGCTGCGCGGCGACGCTAGCGCTGCCGCGACCGACGAATTTAGAATCAAATACTGCCACCCGGAGCAAACCAAGATTCATTTCATCGGCGTTTGGGACACCGTCGACGCGGTCGGGATGCCTTTCCACATCAGCGATTTCATCAATGCGGTGATCTATCGATTCAAGTTTCCGAATCAAAGGTTAAGCGAACAGGTCGACCACGCCTACCATGCGTTGGCTGTTGACGATGACCGGCATTCGTTCCATCCGCTGCTCTGGGATCAACGGGCATCCAGCTCGGGGAAAGCGCAAAAGATCGAGCAGGTGTGGTTTGCCGGCGCGCATGCCAATGTTGGCGGAGGTTATCCGAAGCAAGGCTTGTCGCTCACGGCAATGCACTGGTTGATGACCAAGGCTCAAAACGCCGGGCTGCGATTTATCCCTGACGAGTACGAATACTATCGAGATCACGCCAACGTTGACGACAAACTTTATGATCCCCGCGCCGGCTTAGGCGTTTTCTACCGCTGGAAACCGCGCGACATCGGTCAGCTCTGTCATGATAATGGGGTGACCCCGGCAATCCATTTGAGCGTTATGGAACGGATCGCGCACGGAACCGAGGACTACAGTCCGGGAAATCTGCCACCCGATGCGAGGATTGTTATCACGCCAACCAATGACCAGGAAGAAGACGCGACCGCGATGACCCGGGCACTCGCAGCAGAAATGGTATTGAAATCTGCCCACGCAAACACCCAAAGCTCATTGTTGAATCGTGTCCGCGGCACCATCAGCGTCGGCCGGCTCTCTTATTATATTTACTTGTTGTCCTGCGTGGCCGCGTTGATCGCCGCCTCGGGCGTGCTTGATGACCCTTCGGGAATTGGCATATGGTCAATCACCAAGGGGCTAACTCTCTTTCTGGTCAATCTCGTAGCTTCACCGTTCGCAACCCTCTATGCGGTCGGACAAAACTTTTCAGGTAACATCATCCGGGTAGCCTGGATAACCAACGGTCTTCTCGTGGCTTACCTGCTGATGAAGATCACTGATAAGCGGATGAGCGCAGCCTTTTCGAAGTTTTGGTTCGAACAACAGAAAAATCTACGACTCGCCCTGAAGCAGGCTCGTCAAGAGGCAAAAGAAATCATTTCAGCCGGCGTTTCTTCACGAGAACCGGCCACAGACCGTGCGCACAAAGAAGCCAGGAGTTAAGGTTTCATGGACAATGTTCACGCACGCTTCGCAAACAACAGCTTCGCAGTCTTCCTGCGCGCTCAGCGCGCAAGTCAGTTCCCGAGCATCTTTTTGACTCGATCGACGACTTCTTTGGGCTGGTCCATCACTTTCTTGATCAGCTCTTCCAACTCCTCGCCGGGCGTCGGATCGACATCCATCTTGGCCTTTTCGGTTTCAAGTAGAAGCTCCGGATCCTTCAACGCCTTGGCGTAGGCGTCGCGGAATATCTTTACACGCTCCGGCGGAGTGCCCGGAGTCATCAGCATCGGACGGCCCAAGTCTCCGCCGGTTAGTATCACCTGCGCGACGCGCCGACTGGCGTCCGGGCTGTTATATTCGTCAAACAGTTCATAGATCGTGGGCGTATCCGGCAGGCGTGGGTCCCGCTTGCGGCCGGTCTGAATAATATGTCGATCGAAGTCTTTCTTGTGCCAGCTGTTGAAGGGTTCGCGGCCGAAATGCGCCGAAATGTTATGCGCGCGGCAGACAACTTCATTCTTTTCAACCGCGAGATCTATTTCCGAGCCGCCCGGATAACCTATAACGGTATTGAATTTCGCCCCGATGGAGTCCTCAAGCAATCTGGCCAGGAGATAGTCCGTGCTTACGGTTCCCGATGAGCCGCATTTCGGCGGCTCCTTCGCCTTGATGATGTCTCGGATCGACTGATATGGGGCATCCTTGCGCATGTAGAGCAGCACGCTCTCGCTTGCCGGAGAACCGATCCAGCTGAATTTGCGGACATCAAACTGCACTTCCTTACGACCTACCAGCTGGTCCATGTAGATGTTGTACTGCACCATTCCCAATGTAAGCCCGTCAGGCTTGGCGACATTGTAAACGTAGTTTGCCGCAACCAAAGATCCGGCCGCAGGCATGTTCTGAACCGCAATCTCAGGATTACCGGGAATATATTTGGGCATGTATCGGGCAAAGAATCGCGCCCAGCGGTCATAGAATCCTCCAGGGGTTGAGCCGACAATCAACCGGATAGACTTGCCTTTGTAGAAAGATTCTTGCGCTGAGACGAGCGAGACAGAACCGAAGTAGAAAGAGCTGAGCAAAACAAGCAGACCAATAACCATGCCCTGCTTCATGACGCCTCCATAAATTCGCGCTTCACGCGAAGGCCCGTTTTACCGCACGCGGAACTCTTTGATCGCGTCATCATTAAGCTCCAAGCCGAGCCCCGGCTTTTCCGTCAAAGTTATCCATCCTTTGACTGGCGCCGGCAGGTCCTTATAGACGACATTTGCCGTCAGCCAATTATTTACGTGAATCTCGGCGCGCCAGCCGTTGGGAACAGCAGCGTGCAGGTGAATATCGAAATGATCGCCATTTCCAACCGGCAAATTGAACGCGTGCGCCACTCCCGCCGCTTTCATGCCCATGGTAAATCCGCCTACGGAAAGCACGTGGATGTTTAAGAAATCGACAGAATTCTGCTTTACCAGGTCGGCAAGCTTGAAAAAATTGTCCCACTGACCGGCGGCGATAGGAATTGACGTTTGTTTCCGCAGCTCGGCTAATAAGTGTGGGTCGTTGTGGACGATCGGCTCTTCGAACCACATGAGATTATAAGGTTCGAAGCGTTTACACCATCGAACCGCGGCATCGTATTTCATCAAACAGTTGGCATCGGCCATCAATTCAACATCGTCGCCGACCGCTTCGCGCACCGCTCTGATGCGAGACTCATCTTCCGCCGGATTGTCTTCGCGATGCTCGCCGCTGGCGCCGGAAGGATCCATCTCGCCACGAATATTTGAGCGGCCGACTTGAATTTTGAGTCGGCTCTGACCATTGGCAACCCAGTGCTTGGCCGCCTCGGCAAGCTCGTCGCGACTATAAGCGCGCAATCCGAAGGTGATGTAGGACGGGATGGCTTTTTGCGCGCCGCCCAACAGACGCCATACGGGAGCGTTGTAAAACTTTCCTTTTATATCCCAGAGCGCGACATCAATCGCGCTGGCGGCAAAATTCCACACCCCGGCGTGGGCGCGCGTGTTGAATTTCCAGAGCATCTGATGCATCAAGCGCTCGTTTTCCAGCGGATCCTTGCCCTTTAAAAACGGCAAGAGATCCTGCTGGATAAACGCCGCCGTCGCTGAATGCATAAAACCACCAAGTTGAGAGATACCGATCGCGCCGTCGTCGGTCTTGACCTTCAGCAGCCGCATGGCCGTGCGCACCGGCTGCTTGAACAACGGCGGAGTCACCGGAATATTTTGCAGATCGAGAATTTCGATATCAGCAATTTTCAAAACAATTCTCCTTTGGAATTTTTATCGGCTCGTTAGGTAAACAGCAGACGCTGACAGTTCGCGAAGATGAATGCGGCGATTCCATGTGAGTAACTGACTTCTCCGCCGCGGTATCGCTACTGCGCCAGTATTTTTCGGATGCGATCGACGACATCCTGCGGCTGATCGATGACTTCACGCGCGATCTTGGCGAGCTCCTCGCCCGATACAGGTGTGATGTCCAGATTCTTTTGCTTTGCTTCCTCCAATAGCCCTGGATCGCTCATGCTTTTCATAAAGGCATCGCGTAACAACTGGGTGCGATCCGGCGGCGTAGCTGGCGAGGCCACTACGGGTCGGCCGAGCTCGCCGGAACCGAGCATCACCGTCGCTACTCGTCGGCCCAGGTCCGGTGTTTTGACTTCGTCCATCAGTTCGCTCAAAAGCGGCGTATCCGGCAATCGCGGATCGCGGGTGCGGCCGGTTTGCATAAGTATCCGGACAAAGTTTTTCTTGCGCCAAGTATGATAAGGCTCACGCTGGAAATAGGCCTGAGTAGTAAATGAGCGGCAGACTACTTCGTTGCGCTCAGTGGCGAGATCAATTTCATTGCCACCCGCATAGCCGGTGACGATGGTGAATTTAGTCCCGAGAGTTTCTTCGAGCATCCGCGGGATGTAGTGACCGCTGGTTCCCGTTCCCGTGGCGCCGCATTTGGGCGGTTCCGCCGCTTTGCGGACGTCCTGCATGCTCTTGTAAGGCGTATCGCTGCGCATGTAGAGCATGTGCTCCGATTTGTCCATGCTGGCAATCCAGGCGAACTTCGTCCAGTCGAATTTCACTTCTTTATTGCCCTGGAGCTGATTGAAGTAGTGCGCCGGATTGATGGACGCCAGAGTCAGGCCGTCAGGCTTGGCAACTCCGTAAACATAATTGGCTGCGACCAATCCCCCTGCCGCCGGCATATTCTGCACGACAACGGTGGGGTTGCCGGGCAGATGCTTTCCGATGTGGGCCGCCAGCAAGCGCGAATAGATGTCATATGCCGTGCCTGAGCCGGAGCCGACGATAAATGTAATCGTTTTGCCTTGATAGAAAGGCGCTTGGGCGTGCAGTTCAGTAAGAGGAGCGAACATAATCAAAAGCGATAAAAATAATTTCTTCACATGACCTCCGTACGCAGTTTCATAGTTGGCCTGAGCGCCGCATAGCAGGCCTCGATGAGCTTTATGAAATATTTTAGATTTATCCGCGCGGCGGCAGCGGCTCATGCTCGGCTAACTTTTTATAAAGCCCGATGACTTCCGGATCGCGCGGCAACTCTTTTACCAGCTTCTGAACATCCTCTCCGCTGAGTGGTGTCGGTTCTCGTCCCATCAGTTTCTTGAATTCCTGCTGGAATGCCGAATCGTTGAAGGTTTTGATCATCGCTTGCCGCAGTATCTTGACCAGTTCCGGAGGAGTTCCGGGCGATAGATGGTGCGGCCAGCGCGGCACTTGGAAGGCACGGAACAATTCTATGACGTTTCGTTCTTTATCGTTCTTGGCGAATGTGTCTAGGTCAGGAAGGCCAGGCAGGCGTGAATCGGTTCTACCTTTGGGATTGCTGATGGTGGCGTGGACGTGAATATTATCCATCATGTCTTTTCGCAGCAGGCTATCGGTATTGCTCGTGGTTCGAGCGTCGAGCTCGTTGTTTTGCATGGCGACGTCCATCTCAGGATCGGTAAAGCCAACGACGAACTTTGGCTCTTTTAAATCCAGCATATAAGCAAACATACGCGCGGTCACATACACCGAGTGTCCCACCGAGTGAGCTCCCATGCGCAGTGCCGGAGCGCGCCGCATTTTGTCGAGAGTGTCCAGCCCCGCCGCTTTGCGGGTAAATAGAATGTACGGATTGCCGGTTTCGGTAGAGCCTATGTATGGGAATTTGTCGATATCATAATTGCTGCCCGGCAGGCCCAAAATAGGCCCGGGAATCATCGCGCCGGCGGACGCGATCTTTAGACCATCGGGTTTGGCGGTATAGAAATAATTCGCCGCCTTCCTTCCACCCGCGCCCGGCATGTACTCCATTACGATCGTCGGATTTCCTGGAATATATTTCTGCAGATACGGCATCAGAGCTCGCGACTGAAACTCACCCGAACCACCTGGGCCTCCGCCGCGGATAATCGCAATCGTCTTGCCGGCATAGTACGGCGTCTGTGAAAGCACGGGCGCCGCGAGAAACACGTTGCTAAACGCGAGGGCGGCCAGCGCGCACCGGATGACCCTTCTATCCGCGCGATCCATGGTACCTCCAAAAGATTTGCTACCGGTATGCCAATCTTGTGGAATCAGTGAATACTACATATCTAAATTGCCGCTTAGCTGTCGAGCAAATTCTCG
>JAICEJ010000154.1 GCA_025924215.1 Candidatus Binatia bacterium | reverse complement strand
TGATCAAGTCGGGCCGCTCTTCGAGAACTCGGCCGGTGACAGCGATGATGCGTTCGGGACGCCCGTGGGGATACTGATCCGCCGGCGAAACCAGCGCATTGCAGCCCTCCTTTTTGAGATCTTCGGCGCTCCAAGGCGGCAACGGCGCGCATTCGACTTTGCCATTGCGGATGGCATCAACGTGGAACCGCGAATTGACGCCGAGCCTCACCCACTCAATGTCGCGCTCCAGATCCAATCCCGCCTTCTTCAACTGAATCTGGATTGCCCAATGACGAATGCTGTTGAAGTCGCTGATCCCGACGCGCTTGCCTTTCAGCTCTTGTAGCGTTCTGATATGCGGCGGCGCGATCCACACGTTGGTATGCTGGTTGCGCCAGCCGCACAAGATGTACAGATCGGCGCCGCGCGCCCGTTGATAGAAAACTGTGCGCGACTGAACGTCCAGTGCGATGTCGATGGATTTTTCCTTCATCGCTTGCGAGATGCCGAGCTTTTCAAGCCCGAACGGCACCATCGATTCGGTTAAGATCTCGTATCCCAGAGTTCCATGCGGCGTAATCAGGCCTTCGTCGTAAAAGAAATTCATCTCATGCGCGGTCATCACCGGCACTTGATGCAGCATATGATAACAAGTGGGCGCGATTCTCAATTTTCCATCGAGCATAACAGTTCTCGCTTTCTGGATGGACGCGAATAAATGGCGAGCGATCTAGGAGACCAGAGGATTTGGACGGCTTGACTATAACTTATCTCTTATCCAGCGCTCGAACAAAGCCGCTCTCCTCAATGCGCTTCATAAACGCCGGCTCGATAATTAGACTCGCATCGGTTTGTTTCGCCTGCGGATATTGCAGCGATAACATCTCCAATCCTGCCTTGACAACTTGCAGAGACGGGTAAGGCGCGTCATCGATGGTGCCACGAGTGTGTTGATAAGACTCTTCTAAAATTCCTTCATCGGCACCTTTCATATAGAGCCTCAACGCCGCCAATGACTTTGATTTATCGGTCTTGAAGATATGAATTCCCTCGACGATGCACTTGATAACTCGCTCTACCAGATCCGGGCTCTTAGCTGCCGTTTGCCGCAACACCACCACGATAGTATAGGGATACTCGACGCCGAGTTTGTCGAAACTTACCAATTCTTTAAAGCCCGCTTTGCGCGCGATGAACAAGTGGGGAATGGACATCGCAGCGCCATCGACGATGCCGCGTTCAAGCGCTTGCAGACCGAGATACGGTTCGCCGGTCGGCAATAACTTCACGTCGCGATCCGGAATAAGCCCGAACTTGCTGCGCAGCACATATCTTACCGTTGCGTCCAAAAAGCCGCAGGGCGGCCGGTCGCGACCGTCTTACCCTTCAATTCTTCGACACTCTGAATCTCCGGCTTCGCAAAGAGCGATGTGCCTATTTTACTAGTAATCGTGGCGACCAACACCTGGTCCTTGACCCCGACAATATGCGATGTCATGGTGCCGGTCCCGGAAGCAATGACTACCGGCACATCACCGATGGCGAGCAACTGCTGTGGTCGTACCCGGCCGGCATAAATCGCCTTCAAGTCCAACCCATACTTAACCCCGACACGTTCCTCGACGGCGATCCAGAGTGGAGCGTAGGTGGCGGTGATGTTGGAATAACCGACTGTTAGCGGTTCAAGCCGTGTGGCGCCAAACACTTGGCCGCTTGAAAGCAGCCCAGTGACTATCAAAGACCGGACAACAAAATTGATTGCTCGTAACATAGGGTGATTCCAGATGAAAAAGGTTTAGCCTTGCCGGTTATCACTCTGGCGTTTTTATGTCAATGGAATTACCCGCGAAGCATTGAACGAGCAGTCGACGTAGCTAACCCCGCTACCACTTGAATCGAATATCACTCAAGCAGGAAAAATCTGCGCGCTGCTTGACAGTGTTCCCTCATCCGCATTAACTGTAGCGATTGTTATTCTGTAGGAAATTTCATGACTGAGTCTAATCACCAACCGCCGCTGGCGGGTTGTCGAGTTCTCGACATCGGCGGACCTTTGGGGCTCCACTGCACGAAACTTTTAGCCGATATGGGCGCGGACGTCATCAAGATCGAGCCACCCTCGGGCGATCAGTCACGGCGCGTTCCACCATTCAAAGATGATTCGCCCCATCCGGAGAAGAGTCTTTATTTTCTGCACTTCAATACCAATAAACGGGGCATCACACTCGACATTGAGAAAGCCGATGGCCGCGCGATCCTGCTGGAGTTAGCCGCAAAAGCCGATGTCGTCATTGAAACGTTTCGTCCCTCGCATGCCAAGGAGTTGGGCCTTACATACCAGGATCTCACGGCAAGCAATCCCGGATTGATCGTCGCATCGATCACTCCCTTCGGCCAGTCCGGCCCTTGGCGCGACTACAAGGCGGACGACATAGCCGGATTAGCTCTGGGCAATTTGTTGTACCTGGCAGGCGAACCAGGGGAGCCGCCGCTGCAACCGCCGGGCGAAATCGCTTATGGCATGGCATCCACCTATGGCGCATTCGGCATTGCCACCGCGCTCTATCATCGGTTGGAGAGCGGCCGCGGCCAGCACATCGATGTATCGATGCACGAATGCTCCGGCCATATCGCCGGCTATTTCATCCCCAATTACGGTTACACCGGCGCGAAACCCGCGCGCGCTTCACGCAAAGGCGAAGAAACCGACCTCTACGATCCCTACGCTACAAAGAACGGCTACGCGCGCATTTTTATCATCCCGGTCGAACAATGGCGCCGGTTGGTAGATTGGATGGGGCGCCCACCTGCGATCTCCGGACCGGAATTCGAGAAGATGTCCTATCGCAGGCAACACCCGGAAGTGGTGGTGGGCGCGATCGCGGAATTTTGTGCGCGGCATACCAAAGAGGAACTCTACGAAGAAGGCCAGAAGCGCCGGATCGCGGTTACTCCGATCAACACAGCCGGGGAGTTCATCAATAGCGAACAAGTCAAGGAACGGCAGACCTTCCTCGAAATGGAGCATCCCATCATCGGCAAGTACGCGCACTTCGGCCCAGTGCCGAGACTGAGCGAATCGGCCGGCAGAATAGCCCGCACTGCGCCGCTGCTCGGCCAGCACAACCAAGAAATCTACTGCGGCGAACTGGGCATGAGCAACGACGATCTCGTGGCGCTGCGCGCCAGCGGCGTTATTTGATACGCAAGGTTTTCACCGCCAAGCACACGGCCACGAGGTACTAGACGGTTCGTTTGACAACGCTGAACTCCGTGCCTCTCGTGATCTGCGTGTCAACGCTTTGGTCGCGCCTTTAATGCACGAGTCTCTTCATGGTGAAAGATTTCTGTCGCGATGACGTCGATGCGCAGATAAATTTTTGCTGGAGATGTTAAAAGAAGGATTCTATGGCCAAGCTACCTCTTGAAGGCATTCGGGTTATCGAGCTAACCACGGGCGCGGCAGGTCCGACGGTCGCGCGGGTGTTGTGCGAATTCGGCGCGCAAGTGATTCGTTGTGAAACGCGCTTGCGCGGTGACGGTCATCGCGGTGAGGATCCAAAGCTGTGGAACAAGAAGCCTGATTTCATGAAGCTCCAGCGCGGCAAAAAGTCTTTCACCGTCAATATGCAGACGCCGAAGGGTCGCGAGTTAGTTAAAGAATTGGTGAAGAAATCCGACGTGCTGGTGGAAAACTTCGGCCTGGGCATCCTGGAGAAGTGGGGCTTGGATTGGCCGCAACTGAAAGAGATTAATCCGTGCTGCATTCTGATTCGCGTCAAAGGCATGGGCTGCACCGGTCCCCATGCGGCTGATCTAACCTATGGGCCCAATGTCGGCAACACTATGGGTACGACTTATCTGTGGAACTATCCCGGTGCGACAACAGCCACCGCCGAGCCGCGCACCCAGCATCCCGATTTCATGGGTGGAGTCACCGGTGCATTCGCCGTAGTCCTGGCACTGATTCACCGCAAGAAGACCGGCCGCGGGCAGTGGATCGATAGTGCCCAGGTAGAGATTGGTGCATCGCTGCTCGGGCCCAAGTACCTGGAATACTCGGTTAACCAGCGTGAGCCGCAACCACACGGTAACCGCAGTCTAGTGGCCGCTCCGTATGGTCCCTACCAATGTAGCGGCAATGACCGTTGGTGCGTGATCTCAGTTTATAGCGATGAGGAGTGGGAGCGCCTGGCGGGTTTGCTGGAAAAATCTGGCCTCCGGCGCGAGGCTAAATTTGCCACCCACCTGCAGCGGGTGCGCCATAAAGCAGAGTTGGACAACTGGATTACCAGTTGGACGAAACAGCATGATCCGTACGAGGTCATGGAGAACTTGCAGAGCATCGGCGTAAGCGCAGCTGTCGTTCAGGACGTCGAAGATCAATTCAAGCGAGATAAACAGTACGCCGCTACCGGATTTCTGGTGAACATGACCGAGCCGGAAGCCGGCGACGTCGTCACCGAAGGAGTGCCGATCAGGCTATCGTCGACGCCAGGCAAAGTGCGCGGACTGGCGCCGTTAATGGGCGAGCACACATACGAAATTGCCCGCGAACTCCTCGGTCTCAATGACGAGGAGATCAAGAAGCTGGACGAAGAGAAGGTGTTGTACTAAACCCGGATCAAGAGACATAACGGAGTTTATCTAAATCGAAACTACTCAACGGAGGACTCATGTCAGAACCACAACCGCTTGTTGTTTATGAGAAGCGCGATCCACATATCGCGATTATTCGTCTGAATAGACCGGAAAAGAAGAATTCTATCAGCCGCGATCTCTACTGGGCGCTTGATGAAGCGTGGCATAAAGCCAAGGACGATGATGACGTCTGGTCGATCATCCTCACCGGCACGGCCGATGCCTTTTGCGTCGGCGGCGATCTGAAGGAGAATCTCGCGTTTGCCAAGGGTGAAATGACCGGACCAAGATCAGGCCCGCGTCAGTACAGCAATTTGCGCGCGCTGCAGATGCACAAGCCCATCATCGCCGCAATCAATGGCTTCGCCGTTGGCGGCGGCTTTAATCTGGCACTGGCATGTCACATACGTTATTGCGTACCCGCCGCTAAGTTCGGTTGCTCCGAAGTGAGATGGTCCCACATGGCCGCCTGGCCCAGTTACGTTTGTCAGCTACCGACAGGCTGGGCCTACTGGTTCGCGCTCACCGGGCAAATGGTCGATGCCGAAACGGCGTTCCGGTTAGGACTGGTGCAGAAAATTTGCAATCCCGACAAGCTCATCGATGACTGCGTCGAGTTGTGTACGACGATTAACCGCAATGGCCGGCTGATCGCCGCCCACACGACGGAGTATATCGAAGATCGACTGCTCTACGAAATTCAGGGGTACGAAAAAGGATTCGAAGTGCACCGAGAATACTACGCCCACCTGCGCCAGAGCAAAGACTACGATGAAGGGTCGGCGGCGTTTACCGAGAGACGTAAACCTGAGTTTAGCCAGGAATACTACGATAAAAGCACTAAACTGCCGGGAGTGCCGGAAACCAAGTAGCTACAACTCTACCGTCGTCAGGGCCGGCTTGAGCGATTTGGCCGAGTTAAGGTTCAAATCGTTCAAGCTGTTCCGAACTTTCGCTCATTTCTATCTCGCTTGCCGAGGCGACGTTGACCTCATCCTCTTTTCTTCGCTCTTCAGGTTCCGGGCTCGACTATAAAAGCTCCTGTCTATTCTTTAAGCCCAATAAACTCTCATCAGAGAGTCGTCCCTTGACGTTTTGAACGAGTCGGAACTGTTTGACCCGCTTGAACCAAACCGCGATTACGAGCGTACGAGGTCTTCGAAACTAGGTTCCGGCATGCCGGCCTTCCATGTAGGATCGCGCAACTCGAGACGATTGCCGCTGGGATCGAAGAAATAGAGTTCCCTTCCCGGGAAATAACCTTTTGCGCGATAATACAGACGATCGATGGCAACCTTTTTTTCCGCAAATAGCTTGCACGCCTGATCGAGAGTTTCGGGGCTCACCGTAAAAGAATGGTGCACGTTCTCCTCCTCGACGTGGGATTTGTCGACGTTCTCCGCGCGCTGGCACAGTAGAATATGTTGATCGCCGACATTGAAGCAGGACATGCCGGAATTGCCGAGCCGCCCCAGCGGTTTTAACCCGAGGAGATCGCCGTAAAATTTTTCCGACTCCTCCAAATCGTTAACTGGAATGGACCAGTGCGTGATTCCCTCGATTTTGAGTGATCCCATAGAAACCTCCCGTTTACGTTTAGATTGCTTAAACGAATCCGATTGCCGAATAATCCGCTTCTATCGCCGGCAAGGGCTTGCTGTCAATCCAGCAAACATGTTGCCCATTCGATAAATCACCGTCCTTCTCTATGGCAAAGAGCGACCATCTTTGAGCTGATTGAGTTTCAAAGCGGCGGCGGGACTGTGCAGGAGGGCATCTTCGGCCCAGACCCAAAGCTTTTCCATGAGCCTGGCACTGCTGTGGTGTTGGCGCACGGTGTCGAGGCGTACTGGTATGCCGGACCGACTATGTTTCTCGGATGCTATCTAGCGGAGTCCGGTTCCGCGGCGCTCACCTACAACGGTGCCCACTCCGGAGAGAGCTTTCGAACCTCGAAATTCGAGGCCGCGGTGGAGGAAGTTGATGCTGCCATTGCTTTGCTCGAGCTCGCGGATTCGAGAACATCTTTCTCGCCGGACATAGCCTGGGCACTCCGATCATCGAGTATTATCAAGGAACAATCCCAGTCCTTTCGTTAACGCCTAGGCGTTTACGGCCGGCACATCGATATTCCAAGCGTCACAAAGGGTCCCTGCTCGGTGCCGATCTGTACGAGAAGTTTGCTGCGGAGTGCCGCAGCTTGGTTGCAAGCGGCAAGGGGGACCAAATTAAACTTCTGCCATTCCGGGAAGCCAAAGTGATCATCACCTCTGCCAAAACATTTCTCAGCTACCGCGACGTCGAGACCAGCAAAGCCGCGGTCGAACAGATGATTGCACATATCAAGGTCCCGCTGTTGATTGTTTATGATCGCGCCGACAACATTCAGGGGCACTATCACTCGACGGGAAACCATCGCCGCCCGGATCAAAGAAAGTGCGGTCAATTGCCCTAGAGCCGACATCGTTGTGATTCCTTCTCACCCCGGCAACTCCCCTTTCCAGGCTCATCTGTTCTTGAATAATGAGCGAACGGTCACAAGAGACGGTGAAGTGGCAGACAAGTGTCGGTCTCGCACCGGCCCGGGCACTATAAGCAGACACCGTAAGGCCGCCATCGAGAAGCTCCGTCGTGCTAGACGTGGTGTTGTGATTAGGCGTACAATTTAAAAGCGCTCGAACTTGTTCGTCAACTGAATCCTGCCGATAGCGAACTGTCTTGTCGCGAGCGTCGTCGAGCCCAATCATCGCGACTGATTTTTAATTCCTTAATTTGGGAGAGAACTCAGATCAGCGGAGCCACATTAGCATCATTTACAACCCGCCAAATTTGTCCCGTCCGGCTTTTTTTGGTTAGCCGACCGAGACCCGCGCATTGTCTGTAAAACCGGAAAGCTATTTGAAAAGAACCGTTTGGCTCGTCTGGCATGAAGCTTGCCGTAAACGGGCTCGGCCAGCCCGCTTCATGTCGACGCAAAGCCAGGGTCGCCGAATCGGATTTGCTTCTTGATTGAGAATCATGCTTTCACTGCTTCGCACCTTTGTCTACTGTTGGCTCGCGGCGGCCCTGCTGGGCTGCTCGCTCCCACATCCGCTTCCGATCGATCCGCCCGGTTTCGGTGAAACCGTCATCCATTCGTCCACGGCCATTAGAACGACTCCAGTTAGCGAAATTGAAGCCGCGTCCGCGCCAACGATCCAAGCGCAAAAGAAAGACTTGCCGCAGAATGCCGAATTCAGTTCCGCCCGGTTGGCAAAAAAAAACACAGAGAAAACTGTCACTTTCAAAGATGAGCACAAAGCTGCGGACGAAATCAGCAGCATCGTCGAACAGCCGAATGCTGCTTCCGACGATGAATTGATTGAACTGTGGCGCAGCGACATGGACCGAGCGATGCAGCAACCACCTGATCAACGCATTCTTCAGATTTCCCCAGCGGTTGAGGCACACCATCGAGTTCGCTTTTACGTTGAGGGGTTTTGCGGCCGCATGAGAGATTTTTTTGAGCGCGCTTTGGCACGCTCGGGCAAGTATCGCTCGATGATGGCGGACATTCTGCGGAGTGAAGGTCTCCCGGACAAACTTGTCTATCTCGCCTTGATCGAAAGCGGCTTTTCCACTCACGCCTATTCACGCGCGCAAGCCTTGGGCCCTTGGCAGTTCATGCGCGGCACCGCGCTTCAGTATGGCCTGACGATCAACTCCTGGCTGGATGAGCGCCGTGATCCGGTGCTCTCTACGCGTGCTGCCGCGGCCTACCTCAAGGATTTGCATGAGAAATTCGGTGAATGGTTTTTGGCGGCAGCAGCATACAACGCAGGAGAAGGCAGGGTTGGAACGGCCCTGCAACGTTCCAAGACAAATGATTACTGGCTCTTGCGGCAGGAGCGAAAACATTTAAAGCTCGAAACACGCGATTATGTGCCCAAGTTCGTCGCCGCCGCTCTCATCGCGCGGCAACCTGAGCGATATGGTTTCGAAGAGATCTCCTATGAAGCGCCCATGGAGTATGACGAGGTGATCGTCAATCAGCCATTGAGACTCGAAACCGTCGCGCGTCTTGCGAACACCGAGGTAGATCTTATCAAAGAACTCAATCCGGCTTTGCTCCGCGATTTCACACCGCCGACGGAGGGTGGCTTCACTCTTCGACTGCCGCTGGGAAGCCAGGCAGATTTTTTAGCTGGCTACGAACATCTGGCGGGTTCGGATAAAATCAAAGTGAGTCTTCATAGAGTGAAAAAAGGTGAGTTACTCGCGCGCATTGCAAAAAAATACAATGTGACGCCTAAGCAACTAGTGAAAGAGAACAGCCTCAAGAGCGCGCGCCTCCGTCCTGGACAAGAACTCATCATCGTTTCAAACGATGTTGGTGCCGCTCCGCTGGCCTCGAATACCCCTCGCCTTCCATAAGTCGCCTGAATCTGACCCACATCGGCAATCCAGCGAAATAGTCATCGCAAGATATCCGGTGATTTCCACCGGGAACCTTCACTACGCCGCCATCTTCAAACCGACTAGTGCGCTCGTCGATTTCGTCGATAAAGAACCTTTGGTGCATCGCATAATAGCCGGGTCTGATGGGCTCTTCGATGTTTTTAAGGAACACCCCACGCGTTCAGAATGAACTGCGCGATATTGCGGCCACGAGTCAACACCAGTTGTTTTCCGGTCTCCGCGCTTGCTGCTCGCGGCCAGCCGAAATAGCCGCGGCCGCCGCTCAGAGTGCCATAATCTTTGGTCTCGTTACGAAATGCTTCAACATCATAATCGAAGTTCGGCTCGAGCTGCTCGAGCAATTCTTTTCTTACCAAGTCGGGAAAACAATGCAGCGCGACTGAGGTCTCCGATTCGCCGCCGTGGCCTTCGCGATCGGGCCTCGGACTGCGGTAAAACTGCTTAACCCCTTCCCGGTAACAAGCCGCCGTTACTGCCGGATCGCTGGTGAAACCAGTACAAAGAACCTGCAAGATCTTCTCATCGACAAGAACACTGCGGGCCGCCTCCAAAGTTTTCATATGATCCAGATCGCGATGGCCATTGAGAATGACCAGGCGATTGAATCCATGCTTCGCCAGGGAGCGCCCAATATCGACGACTAGAGACTTGAGGGTTTCCGATTGCAACGTCAGA
>JAICEJ010000153.1 GCA_025924215.1 Candidatus Binatia bacterium | reverse complement strand
GGATAGCGTCAAGCGCATATATTACGCGAATCTGATCGAAAGCAAAGGAAATATGGTCGTCGCGATATTCAACCCACTGTGGATAGAAAGCTTCTTCCGAGGTTTGCGCGACGGCTGCTTGGATACCGACACTAGCTAGTAACCCGGCGATGGAGGCAATTGCGGAATGTTTTTTCATCGATCACCTCTTTTCAGGGCCGAGCAGCAAGTCTTGTGCCCCGTCTCGCGCAATCGAAAATCGTTATAGAATTGCTCGCTTGGAAGCTTTTACCGGCCGAGCCTGTATCCCTCTAAAGGGAGAAAAAGAACACTTTTGTAGCACAAAGGAGTGAAGCAACCAAAGCCACCAGCTGGAAGAAATATCTCACTGTGGCTGGAGCGCTGGTACCGTTAGGCAAGAAATTGCTGCGGTGTTTACTCCTAAGCCGAAGGAGCAAACGTTCTTTCTTTGTAAACGCTCGTCACCGTCTACTAGTGACAGCGATACTCCTGCTGCTGACAGCACTGATGCGAACTCCTCCAAAATCGACCGACAAAGAAGTCACCGTTTCATTTATGGCAGGAGTCCTCGCTCGTCTAAAGATAGTTTGACGGTCTAATACGCACGTATCTTCGATGAATCCCGTTAACGTCTCAGAGCCGTTCACGATTGCCGATTTTCCGCAGCCTGTGTGGCTTAGTTTCGCTGCCGCGGAGATCTTTGCTGGCTGTCTAAGGAGAAGTTTGTTAATAATGAAGTCGCCCGCGCACATCCTCGATTGCAGGAAATATTTTTGGAAGAACAGCTCACAGAGTCCGTAGCAACTTCAAGTCAAGCACTCCCTAAGCGTTTCCAATTCCGAACTTTTTCGTCCCTTGGCTACCTAGACTACCGCTATCTTTGGACCGGGACTCTCATGATGAGCGCCGGGCAATGGGTTCAACAGGTAGCGCTGGGCTGGCTCGTGTATGAACTAACCGGCTCTTCGGTATTGCTGGGATTATTGAACGGGCTCCGCGCCCTTCCCTTTTTAGTGACCGGACCGATAGCGGGTGTGGCCGCGGATCGCATGGACCGGCGACAGCTGATGCTGCGCACGCAGTACGTGCTGATTGGTACCGCATTCCTCATGGGAGCGCTCGTGGCATCCGGGTGGTTACAGGTGTGGCACATTTTTGTGTTTACCTTGATTACGGGAATCGGTTGGTCTTTTAGCGAACCCGTCCGCCAGAGTCTGATTCCCAGCGTTGTTCCTAAAGCTGAACTCGCCAACGCCATCGCGCTCAACTCCGCGGGGTTCAATCTCATGAAAGTTCTCGGACCGGCGCTCGGCGGGGTGATGATCGCCGTGTTCGGTGCCGCAGGGAATTTTTGGGTGCAAGGCGCGGCGTATGTCGTTGTTCTATGGATGATTCAATTGATGCACGTCCCGCCGACCCACGCCAACGCGCTCCGCGCTTCCGCGATGGCCAATCTCAAAGAAGGTTTCGCCTATGTGCGGTCTACGCCTACCGTACTGGCGCTGATGATCCTGGCCTACGTTCCACGCATCTTCGCCGTGCCCTACCAAACCTTGATGCCGGTTTTCCAAAAGGACGTTTTGCAAGTGGGCCCTGAAGGTCTGGGTCTGTTAATGGCTGCGCCGGGTCTCGGAGCGGTGCTAGCGGTGCTGACGCTCGCATCGATATCGAGCAGGGTCAAACGGCAAGGATTGATGCTAATCGCAAGCACGATCATGCTTGGCTTATCACTTATTGTATTTTCCCAAATAACCTCTTTTCATTTGGCGCTCATTGTTCTAGTCATCGCCGGCGCATTTCAAATGGTGTTTCTCGCGAGTACCAGCACAATGCTGCAGTTCATAGTTCCGGACGAGCTACGGGGCCGGGTAATGAGCCTGTACATGCTTGATCGCGGTCTGATGCCCGCAGGCGCATTGTTTGCCGGAGTTATCGCGCATGTCATCGGCGCGCCGCTGGCCGTGACTTCTATGGGAGCGATTGTTGTTGTACTTACGCTGCTGGTAGCGTGGCGCGTCCCTCACATCAGGACCCTTGAGGGCTAAACGGAGTCAAGATCTTTTTTCTTTATCAGGGAAGCGAGCAGCAGAAGCTGGATAAATTCTTAACACCGGTCATCGTGGATGAAGACGCAGGTTCAACCTGCCACTGACTTTGGCGGCGCGTGGCCTTGCTGTAATGCCGAGATCACTTCTTCGTCCTCAATCTGCGAAAAGTCGGCGAAGAACTGCCCCACAGCGTGAAATTTGCTTGGCACTTTTAGGCAGAACGCAGCGTCACATTCTCGGGCTATCGCGCGAGCCGCTTCGTGCGAAGCTACCGCGACTGCCGCGATGAGCTCCTTCGGTTTCTGTGCACGGACTGCTCGCAGCGCCGCAACCATTGTCGAGCCCGTAGCAACGCCGTCATCGACCACGATGACAATGCGACCCTGAGGATCGATGGGCGGACGCAAGGGTGTGTACCGGGCGCGCCGCTGCCGCAAAGCTGCAAGCTGCCGCTGCTTTTCCGACTCGAGATACTCCGGATCCACGCGAGCGGCATAGTCGGTTACGATCGCGTTCCCGCTGTCGTCGATTGCGCCGATCGCCAGCTCGAGTTCCTCGGGGTGACTAAGCTTATGAACTAGGACGACATCCAGATCGCCTCCGAGCGCGTCAGCAATGACCTTTGCCATGGGCACACCGCCCCTCGGGATTCCAAGAACCAACGGATGCTTGTGCTTATAGACTCTCAGCTTGCGAGCCAGCAAGCGCCCGGCGTGGCTTCGGTTTCGAAATAGCCCCATTGTCCGATGTTACATCCGTTTGCCCATGGCAAGTTCAACTTAGTTAGCCGCGATTTCGGAAAATCGATCACAGGACCGTCCCCGCCGGAACGTCATGCCTTCTTCCTCTCTAAACTTAATACGAATTGCAACATCAAGATCCCTAACCGCCCAAGGCTTTCCAACGCCATACGATGTGCGGCAGCAATCGACTATTTCAATCGCCCAGCGCATCGGTGCTTCGACAAATTCGAGCTGTGCGGTGATCTAGCACAGGCCTACTTCTGAAAGCGCTCTTCCTCCAGATAAGATTATGATGGAAGACGCACTGACCGGTGCTTGGGATTAAAATGTGGCAGAAATGGCGGAGAGAGAGGGATTTGAACCCTCGGTACCCTTTTGAGGTACACACGCTTAGCAGGCGTGCGCCTTAGACCACTCGGCCATCTCTCCTTGAAGGCAACTACTGATTATCGGCAATATGAATCAGAAACGAATTGAGCCCTTGGCGTTTCGATACCGCTCCGGGGCACGTTTCACGGTAGCATAGGACCTCGCCCGATTCCACAATCCCCAGCAGTCCCGTTCACCCGCTGTCGGATTACATTTCTGCTTACGCCAACTCTGCCGCGGTGAACCACGCATCATCCAAGTACTGCCGGGAGGGTTTTCATCAGGATGCGCGCCGCAACACAGCAGAAAAACGATGAAGCTGGTTCCGCAGGTGAACCAGCCTTCGTTGCAGCCATCAGCCAACTTGGCGGAATTCAACCTTCCCAAATCGGCTTCACATTGGTATCGAGCCACTTCTTGGGATCTTCGAGGTACAGTTTGTCAGTGACCGGGATCGCCTTCGTCCCTTTCGGAAACGCCACCTCGATCGAGGTCTTGGATTCGAAATCATTCCGGGACGACTCTCGGCCCACAGCGTCGATGATCTTTTGCCCCTCCTCCGAAATCAGCCACTCGGCAAAAAGTTTCGCCGCATTCGGGTGGGGCGCCTTGGCGTAGATACCCGCCTGCCGTGGGAAGACGACCGGCGGAACGCTCTTTACGTAATCGATCGGCGTTCCCTTCTCCTTGTCATGTATCACATCGTGCAATAACGCCGGCATGCAGATCGCATACTCGCCCGCGACAACAAGCCTAAACATGGCGCTTGTGCTTTTGTGAACCGGCACGTTCAGCGCCTTGAGCCCCTTGATGAACTTATTGAATCTCGCTTGATCGTTCCACTGCGTCCACAGCCCGGCCAGCATCGAACTCAGTGGTCCGGCTCGCATGGGATCGTCCAGCGCTACCTGCCCTTTGTACTTCGGATTGGCGACGTCTTCCCAGCTTTTCGGGAGATCGGCGGCCTTAAGCTTCTTGGTATTGTAAGTCAGAGCCTGTACCTGCAGACTCACCGTCGGCAGAGTTGGGTCATGCAGTACCAGCACGTCTTTCTGAACAGTTTCATAAGAGGCCATGGCACCGGCGGCGCGCAGCACTGACGGCGCATTGTCGGAGAGAATGGTATCGACACTAGGTTGACCGCCCTGAAATTCCGTCAAAACACGCGTGACGATCTCGGGATTGCGACCCTGCCAGTATGTCGTTTTGATACCAGGGTAGCGCTTTGCAAACGCATCCGTAACCGCGCGGATATGCTCCACATCCCATACCGAGTACACGATCAAATTCCCTTCCTGTTTCGCTTTTGGGTAGAGCTCCTTGCTAACTTTTTCGAACGCCTTGGCGGCGTTGGCTGTGGTGTTGGAGGCCGCTTTCTGGCCGCTGCTCTTGGCCTCCTTACTCTCCTTGGAAGGCGCATCTGCCGCTCGCGCCGGGGCGGTGAAGTAAATGGCCCCGGACAGCGCGATAGCTGTTACTATCAAATAGTAGTTCTTTTTCATTTTCGCTCCCCCTTGTTGATGCTGTTTATAAGTCATCTCACAAACTGAACTTCATTTTGAACGCAAACTTGGCGATCGATACTGCGATAATCAAGATAATCAAATAGATCACGCCGCCGGCCGCTGCTTCCGCCCACTGTCCTACTCGGAAATATTCAAAGAGAGTAACTGGCCCATATTCTTTGCCGGGCGAGGTCAGCAATATGGCAACGTCAACGTTGCGGATGGACTCGATAAAAATATAGAACAGCGCGCCGCCAACCGACGGTTTCAAAATCGGTAGCGTGATCTTGAAGAACACATGGCGCCAGCGCGCGCCGTGCACCCAGGCGGCCTCGTCGAGTTCTTTATGGATATTCACAATGGCACCGGATGCATTGCGAAAAGCGTATGGAAAATACGCTACAAAGAGTCCGAGCCCTAGCGCCCATAAACTGTTGTAAAGCGGGGTACCCAAGAAAATGATCACCAGCCCAACCGAAAGCACCAGGGGCGGAAACGCCAGCGGCAAGGTGCCGATAAATTCAAATATTTTGGTGCCGTGGGCGCGGGTTCGATAAATCGTGAACGCCATGATGATCCCCGACAACACGGTGACGACAGCAATGGTCACCGACAGGGTCAGTGAATTGTAAAGACCATTAACGAAACTTGGATGCTTCATCACCGTAAAGTAGTTGGTCAAGACGGCATTGGAAGGAAACTGCATGAAAGTCGAATAATCGAAATAAGGTATCATCGAGACTACAATGAGCACGATGAACGGGATGGCGATGCCCACCAGAAAATAAAGTAGCACGGCGAGAAATGTGATGTATTTCCAGGGGCCGATATCGATCACTTTGACACGATAGCCCTTGCCGGTAATCGTCGCGTAGCGCTCTGAAAAACGTGTGGCCCGGATATAGAACATCAGAGTTATAACCGAAAGAGCCACCAGAACCATGCTGTAAGAAGTCGCTAGACCGGTGTTGAATTCCAAAGCCATGGAATCGTAAACGCGCGCGACAAAAACATTGATGCCGCCCGGCGTACCTTGTAACACCGGTGTTTCGAACCCGCGCAGGCCGCGCAAAAAGTTGAGGACAAAGGCCGAAAGGAACGCGGGGACCGCCAGCGGAAATGTTATGTGCAGCATCGTATGAACCGGTTTGCTGCCCGCGATATACGCGCTTTCCTCGAGTGACGGATCGAATGATAAAAAAACTGGCAGCAAGAAAAGATAGCCTAATGGCACGCAGGCCAGGCCGAACACCCAGATCATTCCGGCCAAACTGAAGGCGTTAAACCACAGTGGGTTCGTGCCGGTAAGTTGCTCGATCATATTGTTGAGGATGCCGGATTTAGGTGCCAGCAACAGAATCCATGCGATGTTTTTCATGATTGGAGGCATCAAGATAGGATAAAGCGGCATCAGCTCGACCAGGCGTTTCCCAGGGGTATTCGTGCGCGCGACGATCCAGGCCAGCATTGCCCCGATGCCAGTCCCCAGGGCCGCCGATCCCGCCGCGTACAAAATGGAATTGTTGAGCAGTGACCAGATCTGTTGGTCGGCAAAAACGCGCAGATAGTTCTCCGCAGAGAATCCGATGGCAGCGCCGAGCTTGCCCGTGGTGACGCTGCGCAACAATACAACGATGACCGGAGTAATGATTGCGCCCCCGGCAATCAGGCTTGCTAAGATCGGCACAAAGGTTCCTTGGCGGTACGCAAGCTTGAAGGAATTCCAGCTAATTGTCGTGTCTCCCTGATATGCAGTTTCGCGCGTAATCGATGGAAGGCATCCGCAATAATCTCAAACGATAATGCTGATGGCGGATCGGTCGATCAAGAGAAAGGTCTTGCCGCGCTCTCCATCCACGTTGATCATGGGACATAGTTTATGCGAGGTAACCACCAGCTCACGTGAGCCGATTTGGATATGGTGATCGGTAAGACCGCCGCGAGATTCTCGACTGGTCATTTGTCCTTGGAGCATATTATCGCTCCCGGCTGCAAACGCTTCATGACTCAAGCGGATCTCGCTGGTGCGGATAACCACCTGACAGGCTTGGCCCGGTACCGCCCGCGGGACCGCCGGAGACCGCAACGTGGCTCCGTCGAACTCGGCGATCGTCACCAAGCAGTTTGCCCCATCGACCTCGACGATTTTACCTTCAACCAAAGTCGAGTGGCCAATGAAGGAGGCGACAAACGCATGAGCCGGACGGTTATAGATCTCGTCGGGAGATCCATATTGAAGAATCTTGCCATTTTCCATGACGATAACTGAGTCCGATATGGTAAAGGCCTCCTCCTGATCATGGGTGACATAGAGCGCGCTGATACCCACCTTCTTGATTAGCTTTTTAAGCTCGCTACGCATCTCTTCGCGCAGTTTGGCGTCGAGATTGCTGAGCGGCTCGTCAAGCAAGATGAGTCGCGGCTCCAGCGCTAAACTTCGCGCCAATGCTACGCGTTGCTGTTGGCCGCCGCTCAGCTGTGAAGGATAGCGTTCCTCCTTACCCTGCAAACCGACCAGCTCAAGGGCATTCAAAACCTTGCGTCGAACCTCGTCTGCCGGCAGCTTTCGTAGCTTCAGACCAAACGCAACATTCTTGAACACGGTCATGTGCGGCCAAAGCGCGTAATTCTGAAAAACAAAACCAATCTCCCTGGCATAAGGCGGGACAAGGATACCCTGCTCAATCGACGTCTGAACCTGATCGGCGATGGAGATGGAACCTCCATCGGGAACCTCGAGGCCGGCAATAGATCTCAGTAAGGTGGTTTTCCCGCACCCAGAAGGCCCGAGGAAGGAAAGAATGCCGTGGTCGAATTCAAAGCTCACGTCGTCGAGAGCCTGAACCTCATTGAACCGCTTACGCAAACGTTCGATCTTTAAGATAGCCATGGCTTGCAGGCAAAAGCTCGAGCGGAAACAATGTCAACACCGACCCATTATTTGCTTCAATGTAAGTTCTGTTTGAAGGTATCAAAGCCAAATTCAGTATTCTCTGCTCATCATAACTGCTTGGGGGTGTATCACGGAATTCAACACTAGGATGATGTACCGTTCTTGCCCGGCCGATAAGCCACCAGCGACGGAACTGAAATTCTTCTACTCTAAAGGCGATCGAAATGGAAACCAAATCGTGCATAGCGAATCCAGCATCCGGACCAACAAGAACAATGCAAACCGGCATCAGACGAGTTGTTGGGCAATTCTTTTCTGACTTGAAGCTATCAGCGCCAATTTGAAGTCGCTGCGAGCGCCAAATTTTGCTTCTTCCGTACCCCTTGCCAAAAATAACTCCTGTGATACATAACCGTCCGTTTTTGGTTCGTAGATTCTTAGATGGAGGTACTCACCTGATCAAGATGCGGGAATTCCTATCGAAATTCAGGGAAGATCTATTGCCTGTTTCTATTTTAATGCTTTTTTTTCTGGGGCTCTATCTGCTCCTGGCTGCATTCTTAATTACCACGTTCCAAGGAGACTCCGTCACTAGTTCGGCAACCCCGCCGGCGTGCGATCCTCCCAACGCTCTCTTGAGGAGGACACCGCGCTCGAAGGTAACAGCTGCGCAATCGCTCTGCACATAGTTGGAGGACGCTTAGCCGCTACTCTGTCAAGGGAGCGACCTGTTATGTAATCCATAGAAATATTTCAATGTCGGAGGTGCAACATGGTAATAGACTCGGTACTAAGAATATCGATGTTTTTTGGAATACTGGCGTCACTGATGCTATGGCTCTTTCTGTAGTTGCGCGGAACGGGAAGATCTATCGTAAAATTCTATGGGAGCTATTGAATAAAACTTGGAGGCCGGTACATTGAAGGCATGGATTTTATCGACCTGATGTTGGCAGTTTTAGGAGCTGTATCGGCCGGATTTGGTGTTGTTCTCATGATTCATGAGTGGCGAAACCTTGACTCGTTCAGGCGCCGTCTCACTCCATCCAATAAAACCATTCTTCGTGAATAAACATCACGGCAAACACCTGCAGCTTCGCCGAATCGTCAGCTCCGCAATCGCTTACCGAACTTGAAATCACTTGTTCGATGGTGCCGCTTAATAGTGAATGCACGCGGGTTATCTAGTCCATACAAATATCGGATGGACCTCAAGCTTAGAGTAGGTCCGACCGTTAGAGCTGTGACTCATAAGGGGCTAGTGCAGCCGTTTTGCGTTCTGGACTAGCATTTCGGAGCTTTGGTGCCATCGGCATAGCTGGGAGGTTGTCAGTTCAGAGCGCTGGGCCGAAGCCGAAGAGGCCACCTACTTTGACGAATTAAACTCCTAGGCCAAGGCCGATACTGGACACCGAAAACATTCAGTTACTCACTGGCGAGCTGATCGACAACAGTGGCAGGCTATCGCCGATCACCACGTGGACAGCAACGCCGTCGACGTGATTATGAACTGCATGTTGAGAGGATGAGTCACTCGCCGCGATTAAAAAAGATTTCCACTATGGCCGGCACGGCGGCTGCGATGATCCATGTCAAAATGTGAAGGTCGTCCATCTCTGGGTACTTAGTAAAAGAAGAACAGAGATGTCAAACGAAAAAAGCTTCTATTTTGCCCTACGATTAATGATCACACCCATGGCGCCTACCCCAAACCATCAACAAAAAACGAACGACCACGGCGCTTAAGGATTGCATCACTTGAGCACTCCGAGCGCGGGTTGAGCCTCAAGTCATGCCGGAACATCATCGCCGCCAGCTTCCGCGCTTGTCCGCGCGATGCGCAAGATGATTACCTGCTAGACCGTGACCCGTTCGAGCCCTTGATATGGCCGCGGTGACAAACACCAAAGCCGGGCTCATTCATCGAAGCCGAACGAGACAGCATTATTGCGGCCTTCTATGTCAGGAAGGCAACCCGCTTAGCTTCCACACCTGGCGCGCCGGTATTTGGTATCGAATCCTAAGAGGTGTGGAGATCAGGCCGCGGCGTCCCTGCACGCGACCCACGCTTATCAGCGTGGGCTTAAGCAATGGAGTCAACATCGAATGGCTTGCGGAGTACTGCGGCACTTCGTTGCCACAATCGAGCGGGCATTACGGGAAATACATCAAGAGCGATGCAGCCGAACAGCTTGAAAGACTGGCTGGAACCGTGACCCCCAACCGTGACCCCCGACAACATCAAGCGTGTTGCCGTAGGTCAAGGATTGAAGTTATAGGGGAAAGTGATTGGTGGAGGTGGCGGCACAGTATAAAGAACCGCTCCTACAGGTTTCGTTCAGTTT
>JAICEJ010000152.1 GCA_025924215.1 Candidatus Binatia bacterium | reverse complement strand
TCAAAGCGGCTTTGTGAAAGCGGTGCTGTCAGAGCGTTGACGACAGCCGTTTGCGATCAGCTCACACCTTTCGATCCATTGAGTACCCTTCCAGCCTGCGCCAGCCGAGCCACGACCGCCGTCTAGCGTTGCCAGCACTCGTGCGTTGCCAACGGAAGTAAAGCATGGTTCAGGGCGCGAGTGGATTTTCTATAATCGCTCGTCAGTCTCCCGGTACGCACTACCCAAAATAGATGCTGGGCAGTTGTGGTTTAGCGCTTGCGGCTGTTAATCTCAGAGGTTACCTTGATGGGTGGTCTTTTAAACTCAGTATGCGACTTCGACATTGACCTTAGCGCTGTGCCGAACATTCAAATTGCGGCGGCGAATACCATAAAGTCGTCGTCCTTATGAGCTGTAACAGCTGCGATCAGCAACTTCATCGCGATGAAAGCGCGTCCAACTAGGCCGTTAGCGTTTCAGGGCGACCGGTGATTAGTGATCGATTGTGAAAAACTCGTTTAAATCCCTAACCTCAGCAGTATCCGGGTGTGTCAGCCGGACCTTTCGCGAGCGAGGCGAACGGTATTATCTGGATGGCGCCGTCAACATCATCGAAGGGAGCGACTGGCGGGTCGCGGCGACGGTCCAAGGTACGCGACGCTACGAAGTCATCATTCTTCGGGCCCAGGATTTTTTCCAAGTCTCGTGCAGCTGCCCCCTTTACGACCGAGAGTTGGTCACCTGCAAACACATATGGGCGGTGTTTTTGGCAGCCGAGCAAAGTGGCTTTCTCGACGGATTAGGCGATCCCGCTCCCGGCGAAATTAGAGAAGAAATACCCGGGTTGTTTAATTATCATCCAGCTGAGCGGAGCCCAACCTCGCGTTCACCTGAGGTAAATTGGAAGCAGCAACTTCAGCACCTTAATGTAGGCATGGCAGCACAGAATCGCCGGTTCAATTTGGATGACGGCCCCGAGCGCTACTTCGTCTATGCCATCGATATGAACGGTTGCGTCGACAGCGAACGGCTGACGATCCAGGTGGCGCAGCGTGCCCGGAAAGCCGATGGCAGTTGGGGCAAACTCAAGAGTCAGAAAATCCGCCTCAACGAAATCGCCACTCTCCCCGATCCGGCCGACCGACGGATTCTCGCGCTATTGGCTGGAGCGCGGGAAGAAACCAGCTACGGTTATTCGCCGTACTACGATTCAGTTCAGTCGACCTTCAGCCTAGCGGAGCCTTCATGGGATCTGCTGTTGCCGCTGATGTGCGCCACAGAGCGATTCGTACTCGGTCTCTCAAGTGAGCAAAATCAGCAGCCACTGGTATGGGACCAAGGCGAGCCCTGGGACTTCGGCGTGGAAATGACCGTCGAGAAATCCGGAGAAGAGTACTCTGTGCGGGGTGTGTTGAGGCGCGAAAACGCAGAGATGGACCTCAAAAACCCCCAGCTCATCGTTGCCGGCGGGCTGCTGGTTTATGACGGTCGGATCGCTCATTTGCGCGATTTCGGCGCGTTTGGCTGGATTGAGCTTCTGCGAGACCACGGACCGATGTCTGTCCCCAAAACAGAGGGCGATGAGTTTGTCAATGAGATCTTGCGTATGCCGCGCCGGCCACGGCTTAAACTACCGCAGGAGTTTAGCTTCGAAGAAGTAACCTGCCGTCCCAATCCGGGTCTAACGATAAGCTCTCCAAGTGAGCGCAAATCGGTAAATGCTCGTCTGATTGGTAATCTTTCTTTTGAGTATGACGGCACCCTGGTGCCGCACAGGTACCCCGGACAGGCCATACATCAACAAAATCGTCGCCGTTTGATCAATCGCGACTTTGCCGTGGAAGATGCGGCGGTGAATCGCTTGAAGGAGCTTGGCTTTCGCCGGCGGCACTGGCCCGGTTCAGAAAGCGAATTCGAATTCTCACCGGATCGTCTTCCGAGCGTCGTGCGCGCGCTAAGCGGCGCCGGCTGGCGAGTCGAGGCGGAAGGGAAAATTTATCGTCCGGCGAGCGCTCTGCGTCTCAATGTTAAGTCGGGAGTTGATTGGTTTGAGCTTCAGGGCGGCGCTCAATTCGATCAAGTCAAACTGGCGCTGCCGAAACTGCTGCGCGCCATAAAGCGCGGCGAAGAGACCGTCCGGCTCGATGACGGAACCCTCGGAATTTTGCCGGAAGATTGGCTGGAAAAATACCGGCTGCTGGCCGGCCTGGGCAGCATGCATGGCGATCAGCTGAGGTTTAGCCGAAAGCAAGTCGGTTTGATCGATGCGCTAATTGCCAGTGAAGAGAATGTGGCTGTCGATGCCGGGTTTGAGCGCGTCCGGCAAGAACTCTACTCATTCGCCGGGCTCGAGGCTGCCGACCCGACAGCCGACTTCGTTGGGCATTTGCGCGACTATCAACGCGAGGGCTTGGGGTGGCTCGGTTTTCTGCAGCGCTTCGGGTTGGGTGGTTGCCTGGCTGACGACATGGGGCTCGGCAAAACAGTTCAGGTATTAGCGTTATTGGAATCGCGTCGCGACTCGTATGCCCGTGGCGAGCGTCAAACGCGGCGGCCTTCATTAGTCGTGGTGCCACGCTCGCTGGTCTTTCATTGGAAGAGAGAGGCCGCGCGATTTACGCCTAAACTGCAATTCCTTGATCATACCGGATCGTTACGCGCAAAGCCGGGCGAACATTTCAGCGACTATGATGTTGTCATTACCACGTATGGCACGCTTCGGCGCGATGCCTTGGAATTTAAAGCACAGCGTTTCGACTATTGTGTTCTTGATGAAGCGCAGGCGATCAAAAATGCCGGAACATTGTCGGCCAAAGCGGCGCGCTTGCTACGCGCCGACCACCGCCTGGCGATGAGCGGCACCCCGGTGGAAAACCATCTGGGCGAGCTCTGGAGTTTGTTCGAATTTCTCAACCCCGGTCTCTTCGGCAGTGCCACCGTATTTGGCCGTGCCGGGCGCAACCCCGAACCCGCCACCCGCAGTTTGTTGGCGCGCGCGCTGCGGCCCTTTGTGCTTAGGCGCACGAAAAGCCAGGTGGCGCGCGAGCTTCCGGATAAGACCGAGCAAACTATTTTTTGTGATCTGGAGGGGCGCGAAAAAAAACAGTACGACGAGTTGCGCGCCTACTACCGTGCGCGGTTGTTGAAGGACTTCGAAAATGGAGATCGTAGCCGAGTCAAGTTCCAGGCGCTCGAGGCGCTGCTGCGTCTGCGGCAGGCCGCTTGCCATCCCGGTCTGATTGACAAGAGCAAAGTTGCCGAACCCAGCGCCAAGCTCGACACTTTGATGGCCCAACTCGAGCAAGTGCGCGAGGAGGGTCATAAAGCTCTGGTTTTCTCACAGTTCACCAGTTTGCTTGCCATTGTCCGTGATCGGCTCGATCGTGACCAAGTCGCTTATTCCTACCTGGATGGCCGCACTCGCGAGCGTGAGGCGCGAGTCGAAGAGTTTCAGAACGATCCAAACATCAAGTTGTTCCTTATCAGCCTTAAGGCAGGCGGGCTGGGTCTCAATCTACACGCCGCTGAATACGTCTACCTTCTTGATCCCTGGTGGAATCCAGCGGTGGAAGCTCAGGCCATTGACCGCGCCCATCGCATCGGCCAAACCCGCCAGGTCTTCGCTTACCGTTTGATTGCGCGAGACACCGTCGAAGAAAAGGTGCTGGAGCTGCAGAAAAGTAAGCGCGATCTAGCAGACGCCATCATTACCGCGGATAATAGCTTGCTGCACAATCTAACCCGCGAAGATCTCGAGCTCTTACTCTCCTGAAACATTTTGTTTAACGGTTAAAAATTAAGTCATAGCTCATCGTAACGGTTGGACTTAAACAATGCTGCATCGGATTCATACAGACAGCCCAGGAGGTTACGGCGTATAGCTGACTAAGCGCTGTCCCGTGTCTCGGTGTTGAATCGATCGGCTTTTCAGATCGCCAGACACAAACAGTACAGAGAAGTTAGATCATTGTAGTCTCGGGGATTCTTTGATGTGGAGCCCGGTTAGCGATTCTTGATTGACTTTTGTATACCCCTATCTATAAGCTCACGCAGCCGGATGGATCGACCAAGGAGGATTTTCTCATGTCGTATGACTTACTCATCAAAGGCGGCCGCATTTATGATGGCAGTGGATTGCCCTCCTACCTCGGTGATGTGGCGGTTAAGGATGGTCGCATTGTTGAAATGGGGCGGATCAGCGGCAGCGCGCAGCGAATCGTGAATGCCGATGGTCTTGCCGTGTCGCCGGGTTTCATCGATTTTCACACGCACCTCGATGCCCAGCTTTTATGGGATCCCTTGGCCACCTCTTCCTGCTACCATGGTGTGACCACCGTCATACCCGGAAATTGCGGGCTGTCGCTGGCGCCCTGTAAGGAACAGGACCGTGAGACGATATTGAAAAGCTTCGAGCGCGTTGAAGCGATTACGCTGCCGGCTCTGAAAGCCGGAGTGAAGTGGGGCTTTACCGCCTTCGGCGAATACCTCGACGCTCTGCGCGGTCACCTGGGTATCAACGTCGCATCGCTGGTGGGCCACTGCGCACTGCGCCAATTCGTAATGGGCGAGGCCTCCATCGAGCGCGCCGCGACCGCGGCGGAGATTCATCAAATGAAAGAAGTGCTAAAGGCCAGCGTGCGCGCGGGGGCCTCCGGTTTTTCGACCAATCAAAATCCCGTGCACATGTACGCCGACGGCACGCCGATCCAGAGTCGCTTTGCCACCGACGAAGAGATTATCGAGCTTGCTTGCGCGCTGGGCGAGATCAATCAGGGCGCCGTGCAGATTTCCCGGGGCTCACTGGGTGTTTCGGTGCCGATGCGCGAGAGCGTGCAGCTGTTCGACGAAATTTCCAGTCGTTCCGGCCGGCCGGTGATCTGGCAGAGCATCACGCACCGCTGGGATAAGCCCAATGAATGGCGCCAGCTTTTGGATCTCGCCAAAGAATCGATCGACCGAGGCGTGCAGTCCTATCCGTTGTGCAATGCCCGTTTGTTCAACAACCGGCTCACGATGAAGAACGCCCAGGTGTTCGATGACCTGCCGACTTGGAAGACAATCCTATTCTTACCGCTGGAAGCGCGCATCGAAGCGATCAAAAATCCGGATACGCGCAAGAAGATGCGCTATGAAGCGGTGGAGGAGAAGAAGTCGTCGCGTTTCTCGCGACGCTGGGATCTGGTGTATCTGATCAACGCCGCGACTCCGGCGAATAAATATCTGGAAAAAAAGAGCGTGGCGGAGATCGCCAAAATACGCGGCCAGGATGTGATCGACGCCTTCCTCGATCTCTCGCTCGAGGAAGGGTTGGACACCGAGTTTCAAACCTCCAGCACCAATGGTGACGAAGAAGCGGTGGCCGAGATCATCCGCAGCCCCTACGTTCTCGTCGGTCAGTCCGATGCCGGCGCGCATCTGATCTACGATGCGGGATTTGGCTACTCTACCCGCCTGCTTGGTTACTGGGTGCGTGAGAAAAGAATCATGAGCCTCGAAGAAGGTATCCGTAAGCTGACGTTCATGGTCGCATCGATTTTCGGCCTGCAAGGCCGCGGTCTGCTGCGCCGCGGCATGGCGGCGGATTTGTGCGTCTTCGATCCGGCGACGATCCGTGAGTGCGACCCGGAAATGGTGCAAGACTTGCCAGGTAACGAAAAACGCTTCATCCAAAAAGCAACGGGCATCGAAATGACGATCGTCAACGGCGAAGTATTGGTTGATAAGGGCAATCACACTGGGGCGCTGCCAGGCAGCGTGCTGGGCAGCGGCAACGGCCACGGGCTCCAGGCGGCGGCATAGAAAGATCAGCTGCAGAGTTAAGGAGGAAAACAACGAATGTACTACGGTGCGCGGGGAATCGTCGGGTTGGTCAAGCCCACGTATCGTCCGGGATCGATGGAAAGTTTCATCAAGCTCATGCCGGACGGGGTTGGCTTTATTCCCGCGCATGCCGGGATTCGCGCCGGGAATGAAAAAGAGCTGCAGGAGGCTTTGACGGTTGCCGAAAAGAAAGTGGCGCGCTTGGCAGAATTGGGCGCGGATGTGGTGATGATCATGGGGGCGCCGCCGACAATGGTGCGCGGCCATGGTGCGGATCGTGCGATCGCCGATTCGCTGACCAAGAAATACAAAATTCCCGTTACTGTGGCGACGATCGCTCAAGTCGATGCGTTCCGAGCGCTAGGAATGAAAAAACTGATTGGCATTACTTATTTTCAAGACGATATGAACCAGCGGTTCGCAAAGTTTTTGAGGGACGACGGCTTCGACGTTCAAGCGATGAAAGGCATCGAGGTGCCGTTCAAAGACGCTGGCAAGCTTTCGCCGGAGGCGATCTATAATTTCGCCAAGAAAGTATTCATCGAGCACGGACCGGTTGATGGCATCTACATGCTCGGTGCCGGTTGGCACAACCTGCCGGTGATCGAGATGCTGGAAAAAGATCTGAAGACCACAGTGGTTTCGAGCATTCCCGCGCAAGTCTGGGCCACCAAGAAAATCCTGCACCTAAACGAACCGGTAACCGGTTACGGCCGCCTTCTGGCGGAGATGCCATGAGATCAAGGTGCTGGAGTTTCGGACTGACGCAACTTGGTTCTGTGCAGGGTCTTCTCGTCTTGGCGGTCTGGCTGTGGACCGCTGCAACGCCTGTTCTGGCCCAGAGCGTAAAGGACAAGGCCGAAGCAGAAGGTAAGCTGATGTTTTATGCCACCTTCAATGCCGCTGATTCAAAGATGCTGACCGATGGGTTTAAGCAAGCATATCCGAAGATCGACGCCGCTTTTTACCGTGGCACCGACGCAGCTATCATGGAAAGGATTTTGACCGAAAACCGCGCCGGGCAGAATCTCTGGGACGTCGCTGTGACGACAAGCTTTTACGGTCACAATTTAACCAAACGAGGTCTGTTTGTCGCCTACGATTCACCGGAGCGCAAGTTTTTCAAAGATGGTTACAAAGACCCACATGGCGCGTGGACATCGGTCTATACCAACTACGCGGCTTTCGGCTACAATAGCGGGACCGTGCCCAAAGGCAGCGTACCCCAATCCTACGCTGATCTGTTAAAGCCCGAATGGAAGGGCAACATCGGCATGGATAGCAAAGCCTACGAGTGGTTCGGCACGATGCTTAAAGCCATGGGAGAGGAAAAAGGTTTAGCGTACATGCGTGAGCTGTCCAAGCAGACGCAGTTGCGTTCCGGGCGCACGCTACTCGCTCAGCTCGTGGCAGCGGGAGAATTCAAGGGAGCGCTTACTGCATACTCGCAGACCTTCGAAGTGCTGAAGCCTAGCGGTGCTCCAGTCGACTGGGTTTACTTAAATCCGGTTTTTGCCAATATCCATCCCGCCGGTATTTCCGCAAAAGCGCCTCATCCCAATGCCGCGCGGTTGTTCATCGATTTCGTCTTATCAAAACGGGGCCAAGAAATCGTTCGCAAAATGAACAGAATTCCCGATCGGACGGATACGCCGCCGGCACAAGCGCGCTTGATGGAAGGCATCAAGCCGGCTTTTGCGCCGATCGAAGTTCTTGAAGACTTCTCAAGGTACGGCAAAATGTTCGATGACATCTTCGCTGCGCGATAGCGCCTGAAGCCGAGAACGTTCAGCCGTTCAAGCTGCAACAGTTAAATGTCACCGATAGCTGTCGATGAAAATTGTTGTCCGTTTTTTAACTAAAGAGTTTACCGCCGGATCGGGAAACGTCCGTGCTTTGGGCGGGGTCGATTTCGAGGTGCGCGACCGGGAGTTTTTTGGCATCATCGGCCCTACCGGCTGTGGCAAAACCACCTTATTGCACATCATCGCAGGCCTGGAGCAACCGACAACCGGATCCGTCGAATTCGTCGGCGAGAAAAGAACCAAATCGATGGTCTCTATGGTTTTTCAGGAATCGGCGCTGATGCCGTGGAGAAGCGTCGAGGAAAACGTCCCGCTCGGAGCGGAGTTTCGCAACGAGCACCCCTCGATGTTGAAACGGGTTAGCCAGTTCTTCCTGGAGGTAGTTCGCCTGCTGGATTTCGGCAAGGCCCGACCCTACGAGCTTTCCGGGGGAATGAAACAAAAAGTCGCCATCGCTCGCGCCCTTGCCAATGATCCCGAAGTGATTCTCATGGATGAGCCGTTCGCCTCGCTCGATGCTCAGACCCGACTGCTGATGCGGGAAGAGCTGCTGCGCATCTGGGAGCGCGACAAGAAAACCGTTATTCTGGTGACGCATAATCTCGATGAAGCGGTCATGCTTTGCGACCGTATCGCGGTTATGAGCTCGGCGCCCGGATTAATCAAGAGCATTATCACGGTTGATGTGCCGCGGCCGCGCAACTTTCGCAGTATGAAAGATCCCGACTTTGCCAGATGCACAGAAAAAATCTGGGATCTGCTGCGCTACGATGTCGATCAAGCGATGCGGCAAAATTCCGTTTGAGAGTATCTTGCGGCCGTACCCGAAGCTTAGCAACCCACCTCGTTCTATATCGTACTCCTGATCCGCTGCTGACCCGTTAAACGCCAAAAATCGACTACGACGAATGACAAGAGTTCCGAACAAGGAAACGATTTGCCGGTTGTTCATATGGACTTTGGTGTACTTGATTCCCGCCTACCAAGCGATGCTGCCGATCGAGGACCCGGATATCTGGTGGCACTTAAGAACCGGGCAGTGGATCGTTGCTCAAGGCCATGTCCCGGTCGAAGACCCCTTCTCCATTTTTGGCGCGGGAAAGCGCTGGATCGCCTATAGCTGGCTGTTCGAGATCCTGGTTTACGGCCTGCACAAATATTTTGGTTTGACCGGGTTGGTTGGTTTTACCGTGACCATGTCCCTCCTGGTAGCGGTGACGATCCATCTGCTGCTCCGCCGAGCCCGCTTGCCGTTTGTCGCTGAAGTCCTCCTGCTGGCGGTGATTTTTGCCAGCCTAAAACCCCTGCTAAGCCCGCGCCCATGGCTCTTCACCATTTTATTCACTGCCATAGAGCTGATACTTATCTTTACTCTGCGCCGCTCATGGAAGCTTCTTCCAGCCTTAATCTTGCCTCTGGTATTTGTCCTCTGGGCCAATTTGCACATACAGTTCGTCTATGGATTAGCCATCTTAGGTTTTTTGGCACTTGAATCGTTCCTCAATCGCTTCGCCAGATCCGGTTTGCCGCAAAGCGATAACCCGGCTCTGTCGGTGACGCGTTCCTTGCTGCTTCTTGGATCATGTTTCCTTGCAACCCTGGTTAATCCCTATCACTACCGTGTTTACCTGGCGATCTTTGAATATGTTACGCAAAGCGGGGCTTTCCAGAACATCTCTGAGCTGCATCCCATGTTTTTCCGTTCCCTCGCAGATTGGTTGGTTCTTTGTTTAACCCTAACCGGGGCATTTGTATTGGGTTGGCAGAGACGCTGGAACGTTTTTTATTTGGCTTTGTTCGTGATGGCGGCTTGTTTTGCGTTTCGCGCGCGGCGCGATGTATGGTTCATGGGCTTAGCCGTGGCGGCCATCGTTAGCGAGTTCGCCAGCAGAGAAAAGTACAGTGGGTATTTTGATTTCACCAAGGAAAGAGTAGCGGCCGTGATTCTTTCTTTATTCCTATGTTTGTACGGGCTGGGCCATATTCGCGATGTTTCAGAAAACTCTTTGGCTAAAGCCGTCGAATTGCATTTTCCCGCTCAGGCAGTGAAGTTCATCAGATCCAGTCAGCTTCCAGGGCCACTGTATAATTCTCTCGATTGGGGAGGCTATTTGATTTGGAGTCTGCCTGAGTTGCCGGTTGCAATGGATGGCCGCACGAACTTACACGGTGATGAACGCATCGCCAATTCACTGGCGACGTGGAATGGTAGCACCGCGTGGAATAAAGATCCCGAACTTCTGCGAGCCCGCTTGATCATAGCACAAACAGGTAAGCCGTTGACGCATCTCATCCG
>JAICEJ010000151.1 GCA_025924215.1 Candidatus Binatia bacterium | reverse complement strand
GTCTTTCAAAAAAGCCGCTGCCGTGATCAGAAAACCGGGTGTGCAGAAGCCGCACTGAAGCGCGTGCCGATTCTGGAAGGCTCGTTGTAACGGATGCAGCTCATCACCGTGGGCGAGGCTCTCGACAGTGCGCAACTCGGCGCCGCCGGCTTGCACCGCGAGCATGAGGCAGGAACGCACTGCTTCGCCGTTCATGAGGATCGTGCAGGCGCCGCATACGCCATGCTCGCAGCCGAGATGAGTGCCGGTGAGATCCAGCTCCTGTCGGATGAAATCCGCCAATGTCATCCTTGCTTCGACCAGACGTTCATAGGTTCGTCCGTTGGCCGTAACTTTGATGAGTTGCTTTGCGCTCAATGACTCACCGTCTCCTTTGCCTTGGCCCATGCCGACTGCAGTGCTCGGCGAACCAACACGCCACCGACTTCCTTGCGGTAAGCAGCGGAAGCGTGAACATCCGAATCTGGGTCAAGTTCTTCGGTGACGACTCTGCTCAGCTCCCGTAAAAGCGCCTCGTCGATGCGGCGTCCGTTCAAGAGCGCTTCACCTTGTTCCATGCTTTGGGGTTTGCCGCCCACGCCGAACATAACGATGCGCACATTTTGTAAAGTACCGGCCCCGTCCAATGCAGCCCGCAAGGCGACTCCAACGAGGGCGAAATCACCCTTCCGCCGCGCGATCTCGACGACCGCCCAGGCATCGTCTGGGCGCCATTTGGGAAAACGGACTTCCGTGAGCAACTCCCCTGGCCTGCAGGCGGTAGCCAAGTACCCCAGAAAAAAATCCGCCGCCGCAACCGGACGCGTGCCCGATTTGCTCCTCAACACGAATTCGCCGCCCAGGAGCACGCTCACCGCCGGCAGCTCGGCCGCTGGATCTGCATGAACCAAACTACCGCCAATGGTTCCCCGATTGCGAATCTGAAAGTGGCCGATAAGCGGCATCGCCGCGGCGAGCATCGGATTTTGCTCCTGAATAAACGTCGAGCGCTCCAGGGTCCGCTGACGCGCCAGCGCGCCGATCGTCAGGCCGCCGTCGGTCGCAGTCGAGATCGTGTCGAGATTGCGCAAACGGTTGATATCGATAATCGCGCGTGGCCGCGCCAGGCGTAGATTGATTAGCGGCATGAGACTCTGCCCGCCGGCAAGGATCTTCGCCTCGTCGCCATAGCGCTCGAGCAGATCCAAGGCCTCTGGCAACTCCAACGGCGCAAAGTATTCAAAAGGAGCCGGCTTCATTGGCTGTCATCGACCAGATATCAAACTCGGCGGTAACCGGCAAATAAGCCCTTCAAACGCAACACTCTAGTGAAATCTGCTGAAAACCCTCGGCTCATCCTTCGAGAAACTCAGGAGAACGGAGGAGCATCAATACATCCTCGTTCAAACATCCTGCTTGAAAGATGGCGCCGCCTCGTCCTATGCTCACGGGCATGGCGGAGAAAAAAACAACTTTCGGCCTCACCTTGTCCAATCGCGCGCTGCTTACCAGAGGAATACAACCCAAGGACCTGATCGACATGGCGGTGCAGGCCGAGAACAGCGGCGCGATCGATGCTATCTGGGTCGGCGACAGCATTCTTAGCAAGCCTCGTTTGGAATCCATTCCACTGCTAGGCGCGCTAGCCGCGCAGACTTCAACCGTTAAACTTGGCGTAGCGTGCATGGCCACGATCGCGCAGCGTAATCCGGTGCTGCTTGCGCTGCAGTGGGCAAGCCTGGATGTCTTATCGGGCGGGCGGACATGGCTCGCCGCCTGCATGGGATACCCGGCGAGTCAGCATCCGATGGCGGCCAAGGAACTTGAGGTAATGGGCATCGAGAGCAAGGAGCGGCCGGCGCGATTGG
Source organism: Candidatus Binatia bacterium (assembly GCA_025924215.1). Classification (GTDB taxonomy): domain Bacteria; phylum Desulfobacterota; class Binatia; order UBA9968; family UBA9968; genus WHTF01. The sequence continues at coordinate 8,065 of JAICEJ010000151.1, read as the reverse complement.
AAGAAATGATCCAAGCCCTGCGAGTGCTCTGGTCCGACGAACATGCCAGCTTCAGGGGTAAGTACTATTCGTTCCAAGATGTAAATCTCCTGCCAAAACCGGCGCAACAGCCTTGCCCGATCTACATCGCCGGCACACCGCGATCCCATCAGATCGGCGATGGTGGCGTGGAGCGTTCGTTGCGGAGAATCGCCCGTTTCGCCGACGGCTGGATGACCAATCAGATCGAGCTCGGGAGGTTTAGAGATTACGTCGGGCGATTGCGTAGTATGTTGCTGGAAGAGGGACGCGATTCGAATGCCTTCAAGACCGTTTTGTATTACGGCATCTCGGTCAATGCCGACCGCGATCAGGCGTTTCGCGAAGCAAAAAGTTTTCTCGATGCCTATTATCAAAAGGACTTTACGCGCCAGGGCGTTGAAATTTGGAACGCCTGCGGGCCTGTGAGACACTGCGTTGAATCTATAGAGGGATTTATCGAGGCAGGAGTCGACCACGTCACCATTCGCCCGATCGGCAAAGATCTAAGTGAGCAGCTTCGTATCTACTTGGAAGAGGTTCTTCCGGCCTTACATCCGTAAGCTTGCCAACAATCAGATGCCAATTTTCAGATACCAACTTGCCGGCAAAGAATTCCTGGGGCCTACAAACTCCTTGGTAGCGAAGAATCATCGGAGGGCTCCGTCTTAGCGTCACCCTCATTCAAAATCCCGACCGGCAACACGATGGTGAACGTTGTGCCTTTGCCGATCTCGCTCCGGTATGTGATCGTTCCCTTATGATCGCTAATGATCTGCTGCACAATCGGAAGCCCCAAACCCGTGCCCTCGGGTTTGGTAGTTCTAAATAACTGGAAGATATCAACGCCAGGGGCTATTCCCTCACCCGTATCCGTCACTTCCAGAATAACCCCTCCCTCTGAAGCAGTGGCCTTGACGATCAAGCTTCCGCCGTTGGGCATCGCTTCGACGGCGTTCTTGCAGAGGTTCAAAATCACCTGCTTTATTTTTTCGCGATCGAGAATCATGCCAGGAACGTTTTCCAACTGAGTGTGGAGGGCGATCTTTGTCGCCCGATACATTGGCAATTGGGCGCTCAGCACCTCCTCGATAATCTGCGTCAAATCAGCCGGCCGCAGGTTGAGCCTCTGAGGTCGCGCAAACGTGCGATAGTCGGAAAGCAAGGTTGCCAACCGCTGGACTTCTTGAAATGCGATCTCGAGCGTTTCCTGCAAAGCCGGATCGATCTTGTGAGACGTTTCGAGAATCGATTTGACAATTTGTAACGAAGTGGAAATGCCATTGAGCGGATTACCGATCTCATGGGCAAATACCGCGGCGGTTGTGCCCAACGTGGCTAGTCGCTCTTTCTGCTGGAGCAATCTCTCCGCCTGCTTGCGTTCCGTGATGTCGCGAATCGCCGCGCTCATCAGAACTTCCCGCCCCGTTGCAATCGGGCTTAAGCTGATTTCAACCGGGAACTCGCTGCCATCGCGACGAACAGCAAATAGCTCCATGCCCGTTCCCATAGGCCGGACGTGCGGATTTTTCGCAAACAAGCCGCGGTGATCCTGATGTCGCTCACGGAATCGTGCAGGAACAAGCCGTTCCACAGGCTTTCCCAAAAGTTCTTTTCGATCATACCCGAACAGTCTTTCTGTTTGTGAATTTATCAAGGTAATCATTCCTTGCGCATCGACGATGACCATAGCGTCGGGCGCCGACTCGAGTAAGGAACGGAAAAGCGTTTCGGTTTCTCTCAATTTCTGCACGGCAAGTTCGCGCTCGGCGATTTGTTGTTGCAGTTCCTGATTGACCATTTCGAGCGAGCGCGGACTCGGAAGAGCCAGCGCCTGCGGAATCAGAGGCCAAAGGGTCGCGGCAGTTGCCACCGAAAGACCGGCGGTGATCGCCTTGATACTTCCGTCCAACCAATAAACCGGTTCCCAGAGCTTCCATATTCCCATCAGGTGTGTAGTGCCGCAGGCAAAGATGAACGCGCTGAACATCAGAAACATCCAGTTAAACGCAAGATCTCGTCGCTTACGCACGAAGATAACCAGAGCGACAGGTATTATGTAGTAGGAAATGGCGATCAGAGAATCCGACGCTATATACAACCAGAGGAGCGGTCTCTGCCAGAGAAAACAGTGGCCGTGCGGCTCGAAGCCCTCGGATGTAAAAAAGTTGCTCAAAGTTTCGAACATAGTGATTTCCCTGCACGCAGCCAAACGGCGCGAACTGACGGTTATCGACGGAGTGTCGCGTTAGTGCGTAAACTGAATTGTATCAAGCAGATCGCGCAAAGAGATCGGCTTCTCGAAGTAAAGTGCGCCTACCGCTGCGGCTTCTGCTTGAGCTTGCTCGGAACCGAACGCAGTAATGAGAATGAGACGTTTTCCCGAACCCCTACAGCTTTGATACTTTAGGACATCTAGGCCGTTTACCTTTCCCGGCAGACGAAAGTCAGAGATGACGATGTCAAAATCGACCCGGGAAATAAGCTCTAACGCAGCCTCGCCATTGTCGGTCTGGTGAACCGTGAATTCGGCTTGCTGAAGAAACATTGCCAAGTTCCGGCGGGACAAAGGGTTGTCTTCAACCAGAAGCAGATTACACGACATGCCGGGACAAATTAAACCAAGATTGTATTTTAAGCAACAAAAACTTCAGCTTAAGGGCGGCAAATTGCAATTTAGAAAGAGCTTCTGTGAAGCTCTTGGCGCTGCCAAAACAGCGCCGCCGCAGCGAATTGATACAAAATATTTCGATCGATGAAGCTGCTCGTGTAAGCAGCAGCTCAGGCAGTTTTTCTAGTTCGCGGAGGCACTATAAAGCCATTGAGGCAACGTTTGTATGCTCTTTGTCACTTAGCAGACACGTCCCTCTTTGACCGTTTAGCTCCGATATTTGAGGTCAGAGACTCTCCGCCAGACGGTTACGGCGTCGCGCGTACCGCGGGCCGCTCGAGCAAACGCTCCATCCAAGCTTTGACGTGCGGCAAGTCATCACCAATGCTTACCTGATAACGCTCGCGTCTGACGAAGAAAGGAATGTAAGTGATATCCGCGAGAGAGTATCCATCGGCTATGTACTCTCGCCCTTGCATTTGTCGATTCAGATTCTCGAGGTACGTTCGAAGCTCCGTTCTAGACTCTTCGACTTTGTAGTTGTGGGCGATATAACCGGCGGCGCGCTGCACGCGGGTGTTGCAGTAGTCGATCCAAATTCTTATGCGCGCTCGGGCCAGAGGGTCTTTGGGCATCAACGGCGCCTCGGGGTACTGTTCTTCCAGGTACTCATCGATAATGGCGGACTCGTAAACAACCGCATCACCATCGACCAGCACCGGAACTTTGCCGTAAGGATTTAACTCGAGAAGATCTTTGGGCTTGTTGCCGAGGTCGCATTCGATCAGATCATAGGGAATCTTTTTTTCCGCCAGGACAAGCCTTGTCCTGTGAGCGTAGGGTCAGGGGCCGTAAGAAAAGAGCTTCATGACGTCACCTCCATCTGACGGCCTTGTACCACTTGAGAGCCGCGGCGGCAACAATGCTGATTAATCGAAAGATTTTTTGCACTCCTCGACATAGAGCGACTTCTTCTCTCAAATTGGTTTAGCGCCGCGTCTTAGCAATTAGATGCGCGGGCAGATGGTTGACACCCGCCTATGCTATGCGATAAGCGGCCATATAACCTCTACTGAAATAATGTTTTCACTCTGCGTGGCGCCAGCAGTTAGCTAGAGGAGGCCGCATGATTATCGATACGCACTTTCATGCCTTTCCAAAGAAATTTCTCGAGCTCGTGACCGAGCAATCACAAAGCGACGTTCGCGGAGTGGGATTCCACGGCTTTGACCATCAGGAATACCTCAATGTGATGGATCAACACGGCATCGATGTCGGCGTGCTCTCCAATACCGGCGGGCGGATCGAACAGGGAGGCGACCGGCGCAAGGCGCTGGAGCTGTGCACCATCATCAACGACGCATTTGCCGAAGCCCACGCCAAGCACCCGCGCCGCTTCAAAGCGTTTGCCCGTTTGCCGATGGTCAATCTTGATGATTGTGTGCGGGAGCTCGAACGGTGTTTCCGTGATCTCAATATGCATGGCGTGATACTGTCGACCAATCTGGCTGGAAAATACCTCGACGAGGCGGAATTCAAACCCTTCTGGGACGCGCTCGCAGCAGGTGGAAAACCGCTGTTTCTTCATCCGGCCAATGCGCCATGCCAAGCCAATTGGAACAAGTATTCGCTCCACCAGAAGCTCCTCTGGCCCACCGACAGCTCTCTGGCGATATCGCGCATCGTTTATAGCGGCGTATTCGATCGCTATCCGGCCATCAAACTCATTGCCTCGCATCTCGGCGGCATGATTCTGCTTTACCTCGACCGGCTCAACTGGCGCGAAGGAAATGTAGAGTGCCGGCGTGAGCCAGAGGAATACTTTACAAAGCTCTACTACGATACCGCCGGTCCGATCCGCGCCGAATTCATCAAGCTCGTCTACGACACCGTCGGTCCCGATCAGATCCTGTTCGGCGCCGATTATCCGCACGGCAGAGGCGGCAGCGACGATCAGTTCTATCCCATGACTTTAGCGGCGATGTCGAAGCTCGATATTCCAGACAGTGATAAACAGAAGATTTATTATCTAAACGCACAGAAACTCGGATTCTAACAGGCCGCTGAAAAAGATCCTACGCATTAAAAGGATGAGTTATGAAAGCTGAAAATTGAAATTTCCACTTTCAGATTTCCACCTTCAGCCTTGTACTTGCCTTTGTATGTTTTGAGCAGCCTGCAAGCGATTTTTTCAGCAATCTGACAAGGAGGACTGTTATGAGCAATCGATTGGAGCACGTCGCGATCTATTGCAAAAATATCAATGAATCGATCGAGTTTTATCGAGCCCACTTCGGCGGTCAGCCCACCGCTATCAGAAAAGGCGCCGCGGGCTACTCGTTCTGTTTTGTGACTATCGATGGCGCGCCATCGATACAGCTAATGGAATCGTCCGACAAAACCGGCGTGCACCACTACGGTTTCATCAGCGATGATATCGAGCAGGCGGCAAAAGAATTCAAAGCAAAAAACGCGCGCATCCTGCGCGAAAATCGTGATCAGTCAGGCAAACTCACAACTATCTTTGTACAGGATCCGCACGGGCTGGAGATGGAGATCCGCTCGGCCCGTTAGTCAGGGCGGGAACCCAGAGAGTCTTTCTGGAAACTCTCTGATTGCTTTCATTTCGGAACTCAGGGCTACTCAGGTTGACATCGTCTGCCCTGGGTCCGTAGCTTCTTGCAAGGCCGTTCCATCAGCCTTGAGGAGGAACAATGTTTACCGATCGTTACAAACGCAGCGCCGGCATCATCTTCTTCGCTATGATCTGGGTGGCGATTGCCGCAGAAGCCGCGCGCGGCCAGGCAAAACAGGAAGACATCGCCATCGGCTATGCATCGCCGAGCGGCGTCATGACGCCGCTTTACGTGGCGCAGGAACAGGGCTTGTTCAAAAAACACGGGCTGGGAGTAAAGGAGTTGCTTCTGCTCCGTGGTACCGGGCCGGCCGCGGCGCAGATGCTGGTAGCGGGCACGGCGCCGATCGCCGCCCTCGGCGGCGCTCTCGTGGAAGGCGCGATTCGCGGCGCCGGCATCGCCTATATCGCCAGCACATCCAATCACCTGATCTTCTCGATCTATTCACGTTCGGAAATCGCCCGTGCGGAAGATCTCAAAGGAAAAACCGTCGCGGTGGATGCCAAGGGCGGCTCCATCGAACTGGCCACGATCATCGCCCTAAAACAGTTCGGTCTGACTCTCGGCAAAGACGTGAGCTCGGTTTATCTCGGCGGACCCGTGCCGCAACTAGGCGCTCTGGAGAAAGGCATCGTCGATGCGACGACGCTGTCGGCGCCGACAACCTTGCGCGCCAGAAAGATGGGCTATAAAGAGTTGATCAACATCGGCGCGCTCAAGCTCAGCTATGTTCACACCGCCATCGGGGTAAACCGCGCCTTCGCCAAGAATAATCCAGAAAGTGTCGAGGCCTTTCTCAAAGCCTATATCGAAGCGATGAAAATGACCCGAGAACAACCGGATGTCGGAATGAAGGCGATCGCCAAGTACACTCAGATCGCCGACCCCGAGGCGCTCAAGGCCGCTTACGAGACCTTTCTACCCGCATTTCAACAACGCGTACCTTATGTTTCGCGCGACTCGGTTCAGGGCGTGCTGAACTTCTCCAGTTCAGCGGAGGCTAACGCTCAACGCGCCGACGATTTTATCGACCATTCTTTCTTAAAGAAGATCGAAGCATCATCTTTTGTTAACAAACTCTATGGCGACGGCAAGCCGCAATAAATTCAGGTGCAGCCGCTAACGACCGCTCCAATGAGAAAGAATCCGAGAAGCTGGTGGCTGCAGAACCCGATCTCAGTCTGAGATTTCCAAGGCAGCGAGGATAACCAATGCCGAGAGATATGCGCAGTTGGATTAAGCAATTGGAAGAAGCGGGTGAGCTCATACGTATCGCCAAGCCTGTGCATCCGCACACGCAAATGGGCGCGCTGTTATATCAGTCACGTGAAAAAGGGTTGCTGTTCGAAAACCTCGACGGCTTTCCAGGATGGCGCAGCCTGGGAATGGCGCCCGCCAACTTGCGCCATGCGGCGATTGCCTTCGATACCAGCATTGAAAAATTAATTCCCACCGCCGCCGAAAGAACTCTCAAACGACGCCCCGTCGAGCTGGTCTCGACCGGTCCTGTCAAGGAAGTTATCCTGAAGGGCGATCAAGTCGACCTGACGAAGTTACCGGCGCATGTAGCAGGCAGTGAAGAGACTCCCTACATCGCATCCGGATTGATGGTTGCGCGGGATCCGGACAGCGGCATCCGCAACGTCGCGTTCCACCGGTTGCAGATCAAAGGGCCGAGAAAAACCGGAGCTTTGATCGTGCCGCGGCACACCCGAGAAATTCTCAACAAGTACGAGGCGCGCAATCAACCCATGCCCGTTTCTATTTTTATCGGCCACCATCCGCTTTACTACATGGCGGCGGCGAGCACCGGTGCATTCGAAATGGATGAACTGGAATTGGCCGGCGGCTTGATCGGCGAATCCGCCAGGGTGGTGAAATGCGAGACCAACGATCTCGAAGTGCCCTTCGATGCAGAGATCATTCTTGAAGGACGCATTCTGCCAAATGTGCGCGAAGACGAGGGGCCTTTTTCCGAATTCCATGATTATTACGTCGCCGGCATGGGCAAAAATCCGGTGATCGAAATCGATTGCATCACCAGACGCAACGATGCAATCTTCAAAGCGATCCAGAATGGTTCGGAGGTCGAAGGCTGCATTTTTCACAAAGTTCCTTTCGGCGTCGCGGTCTACAACCACATCAAAAACATCGGCGGCTATGTCAATTTGCACAATCTTCTGGTGCTACCCGGCTTGTTTGGCATCGTCGTGCAAATGACGCCGCGGTTCTACGGCGAGGCCAAGCAAATTTTAATGGGGGTTCTGTCGAGTCCGATCCTGCACCCGAAGGTGGCCATCGCGGTCGATGAAGACGTCAATATTTTTAACTACTGGGAAGTGCTCTGGGCGATCAATACACGCTGCAACCCGCAAGACGACATCATCGTCATTCCCGGGACTCGCATTCACCCAATGGATCCGACTGGTGTCGAGCCCGTGCCGCCGGGAGGACCGTACTGGCATCGGGTCGGCGGCAAAGTGATCATCGACGCCACCAAGCCGCCGCTTTGCGCCGGCGAACAGGCGCGCCAACCTTTTCAGCGGCTGAAACCCAAGGGCTGGGAAACAGTTCGTCTGGAAGACTTCTTGCCCGGATAGATACGATGCGCCGATTGTGTGCGCGATTGGGCTATGTTCTGCCGGCTGCCGAATCTTTTGCAAAACGCGCTGTGTTGATCACCGCCCGGCCGTGCGTGCCATCGCCGATCTTGACGTTTTGATCGTTGGTCGCCGATACCATATAACGCAGCTTGTTGCCTTTAACTTCGAGAAGCTCGGCAGTGACCGTAACGCTCTGG
>JAICEJ010000150.1 GCA_025924215.1 Candidatus Binatia bacterium | reverse complement strand
ATTCGACGCGCCGTCGCTATGGGTCACCGCGGCGTCGTCTTCCCTTCGCTCCCCATGCACCTGCGCAACGTACCGCATATCAGTGGACCCGAGTACGATCCGCTGTGGGCCGCCTGCGAGGAACTCGAAGTACCGGTTTGTTTGCACGGCGGCGCCTCTCCCGAGCTACAGTATGCTCCATCCTCAGGGCTCAATCACAAACTCACCGAAGCTCTGGATGCTGTAACAAGGCCGGTTTCCAATGTCTTCGTGCTCTCGCTCTACTCATTTTCGCGAGTGCTCCTGCGCCATCCACGTCTGCGGCTAGTGCTCGCCGAAAGCGCGCTCAGCTGGGGAATGCTATATATGGAATGGGCCGATCACCAGTTCGAACATGACGGACTGGCGCGCGAGGGCTATGACCTCAAGCCCTCTGAAATGTTCCACCGCGGCTGCTTTTTGACTTCGTGGTTCGACGACGTCGCGCCGTTTCTGTCGTACGTCGGCGCCGATCATATTCTCTGGTCGAGCAAGCTTCCGCTGGCGACATCGACATGGCCGCACACCCGCGAAACGGTCGACCGCTGTTTCCGTGACGTTTCGCCGGAAGCCCGGGAAAAGGTGTTATGGCGCAATGCAGCGCAGCTCTATCGCTTGTAAAAAATTGAATTCATAGGCGCCCTACAGGAGGAGTCAATGAAGCTCATCAGACCGTGTCTCACCGCAGCAAGCTTTTTGCTGATCATCCTGTGCTCTCCGGCCGGTTCGGCCGAAACTCCATTCTACGAGGGCAAGACCATCACGATGATTCGCGGCGGCGCTCCGGGTGGTGTCGGCGAAATGCGGACGCGAGCGGTGGCAAACTTCCTCAAGAAGCACGTTCCCGGGAAACCGGCAGTCTTAATCGAGTTCATGGCCGGCGGAGGAGGCAGCAAAGCCGCCAACCATATCTATCGCGGCGCGCGCGCCGATGGTCTGATCGTTGGAAGCATGCCTGGCGGCATGGTCTCGTCTGCAATTCTTGGCGAAGCTGGCATTCAGTACGATCTCGATAAATTTATTTATTTGGGCTCGCCCAACAGCGAATCGCACTATGTCTTTTTCACCAATAAAAAGTTGGGCTTGAACAACATCGCCAAGCTCAGGGCGTATTCGGGGCTGAGAATTGGAGCGCAAACCGTAGGTCATCCTGTGTACTATACCGGGCGGCTGTTTGCGTATCTGCTCGGCCTCAAGGATCCCAACTTTATCTCTGGTTACTCATCCCCCGAACTGGACATTGCATTGATGAGGAATGAGCTCGATGCATTGACCGGAGTCGCCAGCAACGTGGTTAAACAAAATCCCGAATTTTTCGAAAAGAACCTGGTGGACTTCCATACGATTCTGGAGATTCCGCGAGGGGACAAGCATCCTCGTTTTGCCCAGCTGCCCGAACTCGAGAGTTTCGCCAAGACGGAAAAAGAGCGGAAGTTGCTTTCGTTACATCGCACCTTCAGACTTGCCGGTTCACCATTTGCGTTGCCTCCGGGCACGCCAAAGGATCGAGCCGAGATTCTGCGTAAAGCTATGCGCGATATGTTCAGCGATCCGGAATTTCTTGCCGAATATCAGAAGCTAACGGGCGAGGAGGCATCGCCGTTGGTGCCGGAGGCGCACGACAAGGCGATAAGAGAGCTGCCCAGGGATCCAGAAACCATCGAGTTTTATAAAATGCTAGGGGGAACGCAACCGCTCCCGGCGCGGTAACGGAGAAGAAACCGTAATCCGTGCGCGTGAGTCGGAGAGAAGCGGTGTTCGTGATTCGGAAATATCCGTGATCGTGAGGTAGCAAGGGAATCTGAGAATTCGGTCCTCGATCTTTCATCTTGGATTGTCAATCCTTATCCGAAGTTTCCCAGCCCGCCGCCAATGATCTGTACGCCGGCAGCTTTCTCGATGTAATTGGCGAACTGATATTTGTTTTGTCGCGGATCGGCAATTCGTTTAGCTCTCGCTGGCCGGTCGCTATCGAGCGCTTCGATTCGGGCGTCGATCAAATGGGGCCCGGGTCGGGAGAGTGCCGACTGCACTTTATCCCGGAATGATTCAACATCCTGCACGGTTGAAGAGCTGGCGATGCCGCACTGGCGCCCCACCCCCTCGAGGTTCATCCTGCCACCGGTTGCCGTTGGCATGCCAGGCTCATCTTTATGGCTTCCGAGGTAATTGCCGTTGTCCATGACGATGATCGTCAGGTTTTTAGGACTTTCATTTGCCACAGTCCCCAGCACGCCAAGATTGAGCGTAAGATTTCCATCGGCGTCGAGCGCAATCACTCTTCGGTCAGGCAATGCCAGCGCAAGTCCAAGGGCGGTCGCACTACACATTCCCATCGTGACATGAAGCAAATTAGCCTCTCTGTCCTTTATTTGTCCCCAAAAGCCGCTGTTGTTGCCGATGCTCGCGACAATAAGTATGTCGTCCGGAATAATCGATGCCAGTTCCTTGAGTAAGGCAAAACGAGTTACCACAACGCCTCCTCCGTTAGTAGCACGGCTGCGCACCTCAACCAGGCGCGCGCGCTTTCCTGACAATCTTTGATGTTTCTCGCAATATCAGCTGATCGAGTGACTACGCGGTACGGAATATCCATCGCCTTCAATGCGGGTTCCGTGGTTTTTTGATAAAGACCCATCCACCGTGGGTCGCCGAGATCGCCCCGATATGGAATTACGATTAACAGTGGAACTTCATGGAGCAGATTGATCCTGGCCAGGTGATATGTAGCCACCAGCAGCCCAGAGGTGGCGATGATCAAAGCAGGTCTCATTCCGCCAAACCAGGCTCCCATCGCCACACCCGCGGCTTCGGCTTCGTTCGCCGTGCCGACGTATCGAATGTCGGGGTCGGCAGCTACCATCCTGTAGACCTGGATGAACTGGGCATCCGGAACGCCGGCCGCAAAGTTAACGCCAGCTTCTTTGAGTCCGGCTAACACCAATCGCGCCTTTTCTGGTTTCATTGACACTCCTCACGCGCTCCGATTGCTATCCAGCGTATGTGCCGCGCTTCACATATCATCTAGCCAGTTTGCCTAATCGTTGCCGGCCACTCGCAACTCACTTCATCGGACGAAATTTCGGCAAGGTGTAGCCTTCGTTGTCCTCGTAGACCACTTCCACCGGCATGCCGATCTTCACTTGATCGGGCGCGCAGTCGATGACGTTGCTGATCAAGCGCGGCCCTTCGTCAAGATCCACCAATGAAACATTGTAAGGCACTTTGTCCTCGTAGGACGGATGCCACGCGCGGCAATAAGTCACGAACGAATAAACTTTGCCTTTGCCGCTGAGCTGAACCCAGTCGTACTCCGGAGAAAGACAAAGGGGGCAGGAACCCTGAGGCGGGTAGCTAAAAAGTTTGCCGCACGCGCGGCAGCGCTGCGCCGTCAATTTGTGTTCGCTCAGACTAGCCCAGAACGGCTTGGCTTCGGGTTCCTCAAGGAACGGTTCTACTTTGCGGACGGCTCGCCCGCGGTCATCTTTTGTCTCGCTCATAATGTCCCCAAAATCAGACTAGCGTGCATGCATAGGCTGCCGCCATGGCCGCTGACGATACCAAGTTTGGCATCTTTTACCTGACGCTCCGGTTCGACTTCATTGCCGCGGAGCTGTCGCGCCGCTTCGGTGACGTGCAGCATGCCTTCGATATGTGCCTGCGATAACAGGCCCCCGTGGGTGTTCACCGGAAGCTCTCCACCGACTTCGATACGGCCGTTTTTGACAAAGTCCTTGCCTTCGCCTTTTTTGCAGAAACCATAATCTTCCAGGGTAATCATCGTGGTGATCGTGAAGCAGTCATAGATTTCGGCGAAGTTCATTTCTCCGGGTGTGAGTCCGGCCATCTTGTACGCTAGTTCGGAAGACTTCTTGCCGCCTAGAGTCGTCAAACTCGGAGCATCCATCAGGCTAAAATGCGGATGATGCTGCCCCATTCCTAAAATCGCCACCGGCCGCTTGGGAAAGTCGCGAGCGCGTTCGGCGCTGGTGACCAGAACCGCGCCGCCGCCGTCGGACTCCAGCGCGCAGTCGAAAAGGCGTAATGGGTCGACGATATAGCGTGATGCCTGGTGATCGGCGATGGTCATGGCTTTTCTCATCGTCGCGTTGCCGTTCAGACAGGCGTGCTTGCGCGTTGCCACCGCGACATGAGCGAGATCTTCGCTGGTGGTGCCGAAGTCGTGCATATGGCGCTGCGCGGCAAAGGCATGATTGGCGACGGCCGAGAAATGGCCCCAAGGTTCCTCCCAATGTTCGTCGCCGTGGCGAATCGGGTTGCCCGGCGACGGATCGCGAGTGGCGCGTTTACGCGCGTGCACGCACATGACCGTGTTGGCCATGCCCGCTTCGATTGCCATGACGGCGTTCTGGACCATCGCAATCGGGGTCGCGCCGCCCAGAGCCAAGTCGGTAGCGTAGGTCGGGCTCATACGTGCCATATTCGCCATGCGCACGGCGTAACTACGGTGCGCGTCGTTGAGCGGTTGGTTGGTGATGAAGCCGTCGACCTCAGAGGCTTTGATCCCGGCATCGTCGAGGCAAGCCTTGATGGATTCGAGATGAAGCGAATGCGTGCTTGCCTCCGGTCGCTTCCCGACTTTAGTTTCACCGACGCCGACAATGGCGTACCGGCCGCTAATATGTCCCATGGATTCCTCCGAACAGCTGACAGTCAAGACTTATGGATCGTAAGGCATTGTTCATCGATCCCAACGCTCCATCACTCCATACTCCAGCCGGCCAAGATTTCCAACTGATTTACGTGAAATAACACAATCGTAAAAAATAACGCCTCGTGTTCACCACGTTGGAGAGGATCAGGAACATCATGACTGATCGCAACACTCTTTAGATAAGTGATAGATCGGCAGGTACAAATAGCAGGACATTTTGGACCAGCGCGGGTTTCAGGTTCTTAAGCGGTGCAGGACAGCGTCATGCACGTCCTGAGCCGCCAACGGATGGGTGATTCCCCATTCCGCCTTCCGGAGCCTCTTTCTTTTTCTTAAAATACTCTCGTTTAGCAAGTCGGATCGCATGCCGCTTACGGCGTTGCAAGTTGCGTTTAGCATTCTGCTTCATGTCGTACCTCCATCTTCGTGCATCTTTTATTTATGTGCTATTGACACTTGGCTCTCGATGGCAGTCAAAGCCGTTGTCACCGAGACGAATTCAGGCTAAGCGGTTCACAATAGCCGGTGCAGCGCGCGGCGGCAAGCGAAGCGCTCTGATAATACAGCATAGGATTTCCTGTAGCGTGTAGGAGAGGATTGGTGACGGTACCCGAACGCCTAGACAAGCCGTAACTGCGCATCTGAGATCGGATTGATGCAATCCGAGGAGTCGAGTTCAGGCTTATTAACCAGCGGCGAAACATCGTGAGACTCCATCAGCTCGGAAGGAAACGGCGCAAGCACCGCCGCGATATCCGCATCGCGCGTGCTGAGCCGCGGATCAAGCCACTGCCTCGCCTGCAGCGGATCGAAGATCACCGGCATTCGGTTGTGAATGCGGCGCAGCAAGGCATTGGGCACTGTCGTGATAACTGTGAAGCTGTGGAGTATCTCCCCTTCCACATCCCGCCACACATCCCAAAGACCGGCGAACGCGAACGGCTCTTTTTTCTTCAGATGAAACCACATAGGCACTTTACCACTTCCCTCACGACGCCACTCGTAAAAGCCGTCCGCAGGGATCAGGCAGCGGCGGCTTTCGACCAGCCGGCGAAAGCTCGGCTTCTCCGTTATGCTCTCGGCGCGCGCATTGATCATTCGGTTCGCAATCGATCGATCCGGCGCCCATGACGGGACCAAACCCCAGCGCATGATCTTGAGTTCGTTCTTACCCCCGTTCTGAATGATGACAGGCACTTCTTGCGAAGGCGCAATATTATAACGGCGAGGGAGCAGCGGCAGATCACTCTGGAGTTTATAGCGAACTTTGATTTCACGAAATTCGAAAGAAGCGGTAAAGCGTCCACACATAATGGCGGTCATCTATAGCATGCATAGCGAGATCTTTCATCAACGCAGGAGATTGTTTAAGCTCTCTACACAGGATCCTAGACAGCAGACGATGGAGAGCTCACATGGTTACAGCAGATAGTAAGTGTCCGAAATGCGGCAATGGCATCATGAAACTGTTTCCCGAAACAAAGCCTCTGATTCCGGAACCCGAGCAGAGCGAATTGCGCGCCCGCTGCACCGCTTGCAATTACGAGGATACGGTTACAATTCGATCCGACGATTAGAAGAGAACCATCTCTTCTAAGAATTTTTGCGTTCCTACTCAGCCCGCTGCAGCTCGACTAAGACGGTGTCCCAGAGGAGTGAAGCTTAGACTGGCGAAGAATGACTTAGATCTTCTAGGCCACGGATTTTGTCAACTTAGTCAAAACGACGCCGCACGAGTGGCGAGATCCTGTGGAAGACCTTCCATCTAAGGCTACTTCAGTACAAGAGATGACGGCTTTACCGGCATCATGTTTGCGCCAAAGCTGCTTCAGTAATAGTGCCTATAGGAGTGACTTTGATGGAATCGTCGCGAGAGAAGAGTGGCGGTGTGGGAGATGAAACGTATATGCCCCCTTCAGCGCTAGGGACCGGAGAAAACCCCAATATGAGGATCTGTGATTTGGAACCCTATATTGAGCAAGAACAGAAACAGCGCGGCCTAGTAATCGGCGGCGCATCCTTAGAGTTTATATTCCATCATTACCGCTCAAGTAGATCGATAGTGAATACGACACCCAAAAACTGGATTGACGAATGTTTAAGCTCCCAGAGTGGCCCCTTCTTAGAGTCAAATGCTTGCTCTGCCGTCATACAAATTGTCCGGCGTGTCGCGAGGTGTCGTTTTCCATATTAGCATGTTGTCAATGCCGAGCCAGATTCTTCGAACGTCTTAAAAGATTCATACGTGCACCAAACCAACAATCGTAACAAAAAGGATTGACTTACTACGTCTTCATCGCGGACACGAGAATTAAAGCCCATATCGTTGGAGACAGGTCGTCGCTGTTCCAGGCTGTTTCGATTTCGGTATCGTACTGCTAATTAAAAACGTACTTCCAAAGCGGAACGCCGCGTTTGTGCAAGAAGAATATCTTCGAGTTTGAGTAAGCTTCCTCTCTTTGCAGCCCTCCGGTCGTGCCGATCCACCTATGCGTGAATCCTTACATACCGGACGTTTTATCTCGCACCAGGCGCTGAACGAAACACTGACTATCCCGTGATTCGTGAACACTCTGGCCACAAGTGACTTTGCCCTTGAGCAAACCCGGCCCCGGGAATGCGTCTTTTGTATTATTGCCCTTATCGGGGCAGAAACTCGCCCAGTCTGTGATTATCTGGCACTGGTTTAAGTTACCGCCGTTCTTGATTACTGGAATTAAGTAGCACCGGTTAGGGTCAGCTGCGAACATAGGCTTTAGGTGCCCATTAGAAATCGTTTCGTTTACGCCATTGGCAATATTTCCACAATAACCGACATCGATTGCCGGTTGCCCCGCGCAAAAAGGCAGCTTTTCGAAAAGGCCGCGGACCTCATCTGTGCTTGCGTTAGTTATCTGGTAAGTTTCCCAGCCGGCGTTCCCTTTGCCTCCCGTCCGTAAGTCAAGCGTTGTATCCATGCCGCAGGTACTTTCCGTGACTACAATCGGTAGTCCTGGAAGAGCCTGATTGACGGCAACCGCGCTGACGCTCACGTTAGCGGTGCTTTCTGTGGCTTGACCGAATAAATTGAGCAAGGGTGTCAGGAACAGCGGAGATTTCATGGCTTCGCCCGCAGAGCCACCGTGAGGATTGTTGTTTTCTAGCGCAACCCGAGCTCCGTTAGCATTGGCGATGCTAACTCCCGACGTGGTAAATTCCCCAGTGGCGTTGTCATACTTCACCAGCGTCACGTTCTGCTGATCAATCGCATTATTGGGACTATCTAGATAATTGTTTCCGGAACCGGGATTAGTCCCGCCCGGATTAAACTTAGCCGCGCGATCCGTAACGGTCGACCACTTTCCGCTTGGTATTGCCGACGCCGCCGCCAGAGCCGCCGCATCCACCGCCGGCTGCCCCTGCGATCTGACGTAGGCGAGGTGCCCGGTATCCAACGCCATGCCGACCATAATCAGAAGCAAAACGATCATGACGGTTACGAAAATAATCGCATAACCGCGTTCATTCTTTACAGCCTTCATCGCACCCTCCCCAATTTAGGCAGAATATGGTCCGAACGTGGTCGCATTAGTACAGTAATTGTTGTTCATATAGGGCTGATATTTGTAGTGCATCTGCGTGGTCCGAGAGATAATAGCGGAGTCTGGAGCGTCACCGCCAAACAACCTCAATAACTGATACATAAAGAAGTTATACTGACCCTGTGCAGTCACCTCGACAAATTCCATACAGCCTGTGCCTTTGTAAAATGTCACCGTCACCGTTTTATTGGTTAGATATGCCGGCAACCGGCTCAGAACCTCTGTTTTTACGGTATTGGCTTGAGCGGAACCGAAGACTAGATTTGTACTCGGCCCACTTTTTTGAAGTCCGCTACCAATTCGAGCGCCCTCCCGAGCCGCAGTCTGAGTAAGATTTGCTATGAAAAACGAAACGCCGAAATCAACGGGTATATACAGTGCGATCAGAATAAGCGGAGTTATGAGCGCGATCTCTACAATACTTTGACCGCTTTCGTTGCTTTGCCTCACTTTATTTTCCCCGGCTGAGTTCATTGATTTGCCTCCTATCTGTCAGGGCCGCTTCGATCGCAAAGCAGATTAACACCCCGCCTGACCCTCCCACCGCATGCGCGTTGCACGAGTTATTGGTGTATTGCTTAGATCTCCTGAAGCCCCGAACCACCGTAAGAGTTGATAAAAGAAGAAGTTGTAAGTCCCGGATACCGTGACCGTCACCATCCGGTTACAGTTCATGCCGGTATTAGGATCTAAATCCAGGGTGATGGTAGCAGCCGGAAGGAGCGCCGACGAAAGCCTGGCTGCCGTTTCCTTGAAGATATTCCCCGTACAAGAAGGCATGACGCAGCTAACTGTTCCGCTTACGAGCGTCGGATCGGCAGCCGCAATTCTGGCTCCTTCGCGTGCCGCGTTTTGAGCAAGCTGCCCGGTATAGAACGCAAGTCCGAAGTCTGCCGGTATCCAGGCAACGATCAGCAGAATTAGAAATGTCAGCGTGAACTCAACAGCAGCTTGGCCGGAGGAACGAAGCACTTTCAGTAAAGGATTTCGGCTGATATGCAGCGGGTATAAACCTGATGGCATCTATGGACTCCCTTCAGCTTCCAATATTGGTCTTTGTCCAACTGCAAAATGATGCAACGCTGCAAGGTTGCAAAAACCAATTGCTAGTTTCAGACCATGACAAATCGCTGTCAAAACCGGCACATTGATTGACACTGTTGTCACTGTCGCGTTCCGTTTCGCGTATAACGACTAGGAGACGAACAAAATTGGTCGATTGTACGGATGCGAAACTGGCGAAAGAAACTATCGCAACGGCCTACATGAGTGGGGATCGAGTGGCTGAGAAAGCCGGGGTAAATGAGCTGAGACGAAAGCTCAGCCAAGGCGTCTTTCAGTTGTCTGATGCGAACTGCGTCGCGGTTTAATTGCCTCCCGGGAGGCATGGACTCCGGCACACTGGGAAAACAGCAGCGAGGCTAAATTCATCAGAGCACAGCACAACTCGGATGTATCCTGGTAAAAGACTCTCTTCTTATACATTTGCGGGCGGCAGTGGTTTGCCTTTGAGTAGTCGTTCAGGCGGTGATGGCTTCTGAAATCCCCGCAGATGGACCGAAGCCCTGCATTGCGTTCAGAATCGATGAGCATAATTCATGACAGCCATTACATCGCGCAAGCACTAGATAGGTGTTTTCTCGTACCGTTGATTCCCGTTACGCCGGTAATTCCTT
>JAICEJ010000149.1 GCA_025924215.1 Candidatus Binatia bacterium | reverse complement strand
TTCAAGGAATACATCCATCGATTCTTTGTTCCGTTGCGCGACTTCAGCCAGAAATACGCAGTAATGCAGTCTGCCATGTCGTCGGCAGAAAGAATTTTTCAGCTTCTGGATACGCCCGTTACAATTGATAGCCCGAAAAAACCCGTCATACCGAAGCCGTTCCGCGGTGAAGTGGTCTTTGACGACGTCTGGTTTCACTATAAAGCCGACGACCCGGTCCTCAAAGGAGTGTCTTTCCGCATCGAGCCCGGAGAAAAAATCGCAATCGTCGGAGCGACGGGCTCGGGGAAAACGACGACCATCAAGTTACTCAATCGTTTTTACGACGTACAGAAAGGATCGATCCAAGTTAGCGGCGTGGATGTCCGCGACTGGGATCTGCAGGCGCTGCGAAGACATATCGGGGTTGTTTTACAGGACGTTTTTCTTTTCTCCGGGGATATCCGCGCCAATCTCGCGCTCGGTGACCGTTCGGTGCCGCTGGAGCGCATTGAAAATGCCGCTCGTTTGGCCAACGCCGATTCCTTTATACGGCGGCTTGCCGGAGGTTTTGGCGCCGACGTACGGGAGCGCGGCAGCAATTTTTCCGGTGGACAGCGGCAACTGCTCGCACTCGCCCGAGTGCTGGTATTCGAGCCGGAAATCCTGGTGATGGACGAGGCCACTTCCAGTGTCGATACCGAGACCGAAGCGTTGATTCAGGATGCACTAGAGCGAGTTATGCGCGATCGCACCTGCTTAGTAATCGCGCACCGGCTCTCGACTATTCGCAATGCCGACCGTATCATTGTGCTTCATCGCGGCGAGGTGCGCGAATTCGGATCTCATTCACAACTGATGGCGAAGCAAGGGATTTACCATCGGCTGTATCAGCTGCAGTACGAGCGCGAGGAATTGAGACTGCCGGTTCAAGAAGCGGAGCCCAAAATCTATGGGTAGTTGCCGGCGTTGCGGAGTTCTCCGTGGATTGCGGAAACTCGTTTGCCCCACCCACGTTATCGGCCGGGCATTTTCTTGGTCGATTATTGCGGGATTGATGCTGAGCTCGATGCTCTCGGGTTGTTCGCCGATCTATTTTCTACGCGCCGCGTACGAGGAAGGACGAATACTCTGGCGCCGCCAGCCGATCGCGGATTTCTTGGCCACTCCGGATCTGCATAATGACACTAAAGAAAAGCTCACTACAGTTTTGGCAGTGCGCGATTACGCCCAGAAAGTTCTCAATCTTAACGTGGCCGGCAGTTACGCAAGTTACTCTTATGTAGACCGGCCGGATCTGACGTACCTCGTCATCGCCGCTCCGCAAACCGAACTGCGACCTTATACCTGGTGGTTTTTAGTCGTCGGACACGTGCCGTACAAAGGTTTTTTTAGTAAGAGCGAGGCGCAGTCGGAAGCCGAACGTCTTCACAAGCAAGGCTATGATACGACGATCCGGACTTCGGCGGCGTTCAGCACGCTTGGCTGGTTTGACGATCCGCTGCTCTCACACCTTCTCAGATTCGACAAGATAGCCCTTAGCGAGGTGGTTTTTCACGAACTCTTTCATAATACTTTGTATATAAAAGGAGCAGGCGCCTTTAACGAGAGCGCCGCTAATTTCATCGGCCACCGAGCAACCATCGATTTTTTCAATCAAAGATTCGGCCCTGATAGCGCGGAACATAAAAGGGCGGTTCAACTGTGGCAAGAAGAGCTTGAATTTGCTGGTTTTATCGAAGACCTTATCGTCAATCTTTCAGGGTTGTATCAGCGCAATATAGCGAAGCAAGATAAGCTGCGTTTACGTGAAGAGGTATTCGCCCGCAGCCAGTCCGAATGGGCCCGACGCATTGCGGATCAACCGGCGCATCGTTTCCGTGGCTTTTCCCAACAGCCGCTCAATAATGCGGTGCTGATGCATTATGGCGTTTATCTAAACAACCTCCAGCTATTTGAGTCTTTGTACGAGCTCGAAGGTCGTAATCTCGTTCGGACAATCGCTGCTTTAGAGCAAGCTACGCAAAATGGCGGCGAGCCGTTTGCGGCCCTACGTTCCTGGTTAACAAAGCATAGGACCGGAGCGATCGAGCAGGCCGGATGACCTAGAGGCTGAGAAAGCTCTCACCAAAGCTGTTTTGTTGCCTCACGAAAACTCCGGATCGCTTCGATATGAGCGGCAGGGTTGCTAAACCCAGCGTTCATGGTGTTGACGCTGAGATGCGTTGCCCCTACTTCTTTCCAAGCTTTGATCTGTTCCTGCCATGTCTCGGCCGATTTAGCGCTTATCGTTATTCGACCCTCAATGCCAATCGTTTTCGGGTCTCGTCCGCCTTCACGGGCATAGGTCGTGATCTTCTCAATCGCGGCGCGGCATTTCTCGTCGGGAGGCAGTTGCGGAAACCAGCCGTCACCCAGACGTGCTAAACGCCGCAGCACCTGGTCGTGACCGCCGCCAAACCAGATCGGAATCGGCCGTTGAACCGGCAATGGATTGATCCCGGCATCGCTGATCTTGTGCCAACGACCATCGAAGCTGACGAGCTGCTGAGTCCAGAGCAGACGCAGCAGTTGAACCTGTTCTTCGGAGCGCTGCCCGCGATTACTAAAATTTTCGCCCAGCGCTTCATATTCGACCGGATTCCAGCCGATACCAATCCCCAGCCGCAAACGGCCACCGCTCAATAGGTCCAGGGCCGCTGCCTGTTTTGCGACCAAGGCGGTTTGTCGCTGCGGCAAGATGAGAACTCCTGGCACCAATTCGATTGTCTTGGTCAGTGCTGCCAGATAAGCGAAAAGAACGAACGGCTCGTGAAATGTGCTTTGATGTGTGTAGGGTGGCCGCCAACCAGGCCGGCTCGCGGGATTGGCACCCAGAACATGATCATACGCCAAAATGTGATGATAGCTGAGCTGTTCAGCAGCCTGGCTGTACTCCGCGATTACGCCCGCATCCGTGCCGATTTCCGTCTGGGGAAATACCACCCCTATTCGCATAGTTTTCTCCGTTCCCGAGGCTGGTAAACCATTGATCCTTAAGCTTTGTTTAGCTCCGGGCTTGCTTTTTGTCTAGCTCGTACGCAAATTACCCTGCGTGGTGTATACTTGACATCACTTAACCAAATCGTACGATACGGCCAAAGGGGAATTTATGAATATGCTTCGTACAACTGTTCTGTTGGCATTATTGAC
Organism: Candidatus Binatia bacterium; assembly: GCA_025924215.1. Taxonomy (GTDB): domain Bacteria; phylum Desulfobacterota; class Binatia; order UBA9968; family UBA9968; genus WHTF01. Next base: position 6,809 of record JAICEJ010000149.1, on the reverse strand, counting down.
GGCGCTGCTCGTCTGGGTGGGTAGCATTCTCGGTGGTCACCAGGGAGCAGTAATTGCCTTTGTTATCGCCGCCGCAATGAACTTTTTCAGTTATTGGTTCAGCGACAAAATCGTCATCAAAATGTATCAAGGGCAAGAAATCACGCCGCAGGATGATCCGGAGCTTTACGGAATGGTGCAGGATCTCACTCAACGCGCCGGATTGCCAATGCCCAAGGTCTACATGCTACCGCAGGAGACCCCGAACGCGTTTGCCACGGGCCGCAATCCGCAGCATGCCGCAGTGGCGGTCACGGCGGGGATTCGCCGCATTCTCGACAAGCGCGAACTCGCCGGAGTTCTAGGCCATGAGCTGGCGCATGTGGCTAATCGCGACATTCTCGTCAGCAGTATCGCCGCCACCTTGGCCGGCGCCATCAGCTACCTGGCGCAAATGGCGCAATGGGCCGCTATCTTCGGCGGCGGCCATAGGGACGATCGCGAGGGTGGCAGTAATATGATCAGCCTGCTGGTGATGATGATTGTCGCGCCATTGGCGGCGATGCTGATTCAAATGGCGGTGTCGAGATCTCGGGAATACGGTGCCGATGTCGGAGGTGCCAAAACCACCGGCGATCCGCTCGCATTAGCCAGCGCTTTGCGCAAGCTTCACCTCGGCTCTCAGCACATTCCTCTGGAGACCAGCCAGGCTACGGCCAGCGCCACCGCGCATATGTTTATCGTTAACCCGCTGACCGGCGGAGGCTTGGCCGCGCTGTTTAGCACGCACCCGCCGATGGAAGATCGAATCGCCCGTCTCGAGGCGATGGCCCGGGATCACAGCTACATGCGGCGTTAAGTTCCGCGCGCTTATTTCGCCAGTACGGTCGGCGATAGTACCTTCTCATCTAACCAGGCCGAGAGGTCCGCAAGGCTTCTCGGCCTGATTTCATGGCCCATCTCGTATTCCCGATAAGTTAGCGGGACCCGCGCTTGACGCAGTGTTTCTACGGACTGTCTTGCGCGGTCGACTTCGATCATTGAATCCTGAGTACCGTGCTGAATCAACGTCCGCAAAGTTTGCGCTGAACTGCCGAGCGACAAGTGCGGCACGAGCTCCGGCGGCAGCCAGCTACTTAGCGCCGCGAGCGCGGCAAAGCGATCCGGATTCGCAAGAGCCAAACTGTAGGCCATGACGCCGCCTTGGCTAAAGCCGAGGATTGCCAACTTCTTTGCATCGATCGGATAATGCGCGAGACAGTCGTCGAGAAATTGCTGCAGCCTTTGTCGCGACACTAACGTCGATCCAATATCCGGAGGGCCGCCCATGCTCATAGGATACCAGGCGTAACCAGTGGCTTCCGGTCCAATGGGTGTTTCAAACGGGCCCTGGGGGCAGATGATAAGGAATCGACCGCCGCAGAGGTAAGGGGCGAGGCTGAGCAGATCGAATGCGCTGGCGCCTCTGCCGTGCAACGTTAGAATGGTTGGATGCGGGCCTTTTCCCGCAGGCTCGTACAGCGTGTGAATCAGTTCCATTTGTATCTCGGGAGAATGTTTTAGCCGCGATACTTTATCGAGCTATCCAAGTTATGCAATGCGCATTGACGCAAGCGCGCATATTCACCGCGCACGGTTCGGCTCATTCTAAGTCCAGTGCTGCTGTCACATGATTTTCCTCCGGATACTCCGGTACATTCCGGGTCTTAGGCTCACATCGCCTCAAGGCTTTTCAGAGCTTTTCTGATCGACACCACCACGACGGCGACCGTCAAGGCGATCGCCGTCACCAGTGAGGGGGCAAGCACCCATCCTATGGAGGTGTGGGATCCTCCAGCCCCGAGTGAGCGGCTGGTCAGCAGATACACCGGCCAGGCTTCGATCATAACAATAAGGCCGATGAAGCCGATGCTGAAGATCATGCAGATCGCACCGCCGAAGCTGGTGGGGATTTCGGCCACATGATCGTAGGCAAATTTAGGATAGATTGCGCCGACACCAACGCAAATCGCGGCAATGCCGAAGGTCATTAGAAAGATCGTCACCAGCGATAAGATCATCATCCAGTTCGGTACGCCTAGCATCAGATTGCTGAAAAAGACTAGTAACTCACCGAGAAAAAGAAGAGGCAATAAGTTTAGCCAAAACTTACTCCAGAGCAGCGTCTTGAGCGATATCGGTGAGGTTTGTAAGAGCCAAAACGCGTGGCCTTCGAGACTTACTGCCGGGAAGGCAAAGCGCATGGCGACCGCGCTGAGCACGAACCCGGCCAGGGCCAAATTGACGAAGGCCACCACGGTTCTCAAAGTTCCAGCTGGCATGGGCGATCGATCAAGCGGCAACACTTTGAAATTGTAGAGGTAGACGACAATGAGGGCGACCAGCAGGAATACTTGAGACCATTGGCTGCTATCACGCATGAAAGTTTTGATATCCTTGATCAAAATAGCTCGCATCACTCCCGAAAATGGCCGAGTGAGTATACTGATGAGCAGATCGAGCCATTTTAGTTTTCGCCGTCCCTGATTCGACTCTTGTGCCTTTGACCAGCCGTCCAGATACACTGCGCCCGAGACCCATGACGTGACGAGCGGAAAAAACAACCCATAGCTCGCCAGCAAGGCAAAGAAAAAGGCCTGGTCTGTAGAGCGGTTAAATAGAGTTCCAGCCAAGATTTCAGCCGACCAACTGCTCGGTAAATAGGGCGAAGAAGGTGTTTCCATTGCGGTTAGGAACTGGACAAAGTGCCCGAAGCTTTCCGGCCGCATCAATCTTTCCGGCTGGGAAAACCGGAAGAGAAAATAAATCAAGATGAAGGCAAACAGGCCGACAAAAAAAAGTATATCGCGGATGCGCTTGGCGGGAAGAAAGTAGACGAATAAATGCGTAGCCAAAACTCCGAATGCCGCGGGGATGATCAAAAACAGCGGCAGACTCAACATCAGCCATAGGTAAAAGATGACTCCGCCGCCGAAGACCGTGTTGTAGGCGGCGAAAATCGGCAAACTGAAAAATAGCACCATCCACGACGAATTAACCGTCGTCATAAGCAAACGCGAATAATAAAAATCATTGTGCGACAGCGGCGTAGAGATGATCAAGTCCAGATCGCGCGCAAGAAAAAATGCCGAGAGCGCTGTTATCAGATTGCTGAACAGAAGCATCGATAGAAAAGTCAGCAGAATGATCAACAAGAGTTGATAAGCGAGGGCAGGGCCGAGCTCATGCACGGATTGAAAATACATGAGCACGCGACGAATCACATAGAACGTGCCGATCCAGAAACAGATCCCCAGCGCCAGGAGTGACCAGCGTCGGCCCGACGGAGTCCGGCGGCGATGAAAGTCGTTTTGCCATGTCAACCACTTGGGCGCGAGAAGTAGCAGAATCGTGCTCAAACCCGCCCCTCCCGAGGCAATGCTAAGTCGGCCTGCTGCCGGGTTAACTCGAGAAAAACATCTTCCAAATTACTGTCGTGACCCCGAGCGAGTCGGTAAATGTCCGCCATCGTCCCACTGGCTATCAAATGGCCCTTCTGAATAATTCCGATTCGGTGGCATACTTCCTCGGCTACGCTGATGCTATGGGTCGATAAGAAAACCGTCGTGCCGTTTTTCGCCAATGAACGAAATAGGTCCTTAATGGTGCGCGCACCCTTGGGATCCAAGCCGACCATCGGCTCATCGACAATGAGAATGCGCGGCTCATGGACAAGCGCCGCGCACAACACCAGGCGCTGTTTCATGCCGTGGGAAAACCCTTCCACTAACTCGTCCTGCCAATTGGCTAATTCGAAATATTCCAAGAGCTCGTCAATCCTGCGTGTTAGTCGAGCCGATTCCATGCGGTGGAGTTTAGCGATGAACGTAAGGAATTCTTTGCCGCTGAGTTTCTCATAAATAAACGGGCGATCGGGGATGAATCCGGCTATCGCTTTGGCTTGCTGCGGCTCTTGTTCGACATCATGCCCGCCGAGAATCACTCGGCCCGAGCTCGCTCTCAAGATCCCCATCATTACCCGTATGGTCGTGGTCTTGCCCGCGCCGTTGGGCCCCAGGAAGCCGAAGATTTCTCCCGGGGCAACTTCGATGTTGAGATCATCTACAGCAGCCAGGCGGCCGTACTGCTTGCGTAAATTGATTATGCGAATCATAGCGAGGGAGTCTACTCTATCTAACGGCGTCCAAGCCCCCGGCCACTAAAGCTCCAAGCCAGATAACTCGTTAGGAATTATCCGCGGAACCCGGGTTGATAGGGTCCGTCGATTTAGTGAAATTATTCCTGTTCTAGAACTTCTATTCTCAGATTGCCGATCAACTTCAGCATATCTAATTGTCGGTCGATTTCGCCTTCGATGAATTTGACGTGAGTGACATCGGCGGGAAACTGATCGAGCACCGAGTCCACGGAGATCCATTTGCCGAGCCAAACTTCGGACCAAGCATGATAATAAAATGCGCCGCGCAGATAGACTAACCCAACTACGGTTTTGGCGGGAATGCCCGCGGCGCGAGCGAGCGCATTGAACAGCACAGTATGTTCGTTGCAATCCCCCTTTTTGGTTTGCAGCACTTGGAGAGCGTTAGGGATACTGATAGTCGGCTGCTTTTCGATTTCGTTGTAGACCCAGTTTTTCAGGCGCACTACCGCTCTGTGCGCATCTGTTTCCGTGCCGAGGATTTCCACGGCACGATCGCGGATCGATGGATGATCGGTTTGCAGAAATGCAGTGGGGTTCAAGAATGAGCCGAAGCGGCGATCTTTTAGCGGGATCTTGTAAGTGTCGGACGGGCTAACCTGCTCTCGCTCTATGCGCAATACATCCTCACTAAACTTCTGGCGTTCGCCATGCAATGCGAAATCTACCACGTTCAGGCCGCTTAATCTTAGTCGGAGCTTACTTCTACTTTGCGGCTGGAGAATCGATTCGCCGACTGCGATCGAAGCGCGTGCAATCAGGTCCAAAGGAACGGCGCGCGAATCAGCGAAGCTCTTTGCCTGTGGCGGAGCTTCTAGCCGGAGAGCAAATCCGCCAGGGCTTTCTTCCTTCAGGGTGCGGCCATTTCCATCGACCCACGAAACCACCGAAATCCCTTTGAATCTTTGCCGCAATCTGATCGCCGGCACTTTTTGATCACCGACCAGGATGTGCTCGCGAGCTTCGATGACCACCGAAGTGATTTGATCGGCAAGAGTCGCAGGATCGAAGATTGTAAAGAAATGTTCTTTGCCGGGCTCCAACTGTTGGGTTGCAACTAAAGGTTTCAAAGCCGCGGCTAAGTAGGGCGGTTGCGTCAGTGCGATAATCTGCTTCGATATATGGCCCGCCGACTCAATTTCGAGGTGTAATTGACCCGGAATAACCTTTCCTCGGGATTGAAAACGGACATCGTTTGACAGCAGCTCGAAATCGAAATCTTTAAGCACCCATTCTTTATCCACGGCCATCGCTAGGCGGGTCGAAGCGCGCTGAGTCGTTCCTAATAGATTCAAGCGCAACAGCGATTCATCGCGCAGCTGATATCCGTTCTGGTTCGGCTCAATGCTTTGTGAAGTGAAGCCGATTTTCTCGCCCTGATAGTACACTCCCCACCACTCCTGAGTCGCTTCCGTAAAAGATTCCGTCGCGCTGACGAAAAGCGGCGGCGGCGGCGCCCAGACCTGGCGTTTGATGAGCAGGAGATTCATCACGCACCAGAACACAACGACAGCGAGGCCAATGGATTGTTTCAAAATCATGCGGTAGAACACGGCTATGGTAAATGCAAAGGCAGATCAGTTCAAACTAAATGCCAGAAGATGTCGAAATCAAATCCTCCGGAACTGAGATTCGCGGCCGACGTCATGCTTGGCCGGCTTGCGAAATGGCTCAGGGTATTAGGACGAGATGTGCTTTACGGGCGACATCTCTCAGGCTCCGGTTTAGTCCATGCGGCACGCCAAGAAAACAGGATTATTCTCACCCGTGACCGCCGATTACGTACTCAACCGCAGGACTCTCTGTTTATACAAAGCGATGACTTTCGCGAACAGCTGCGTCAGGTCGTCAGTACGTTTCATCTGGTTCGAAGCGACGACCTTTTCAGGCGGTGTCTTATCTGCAATTCTTCGCTGCAGCCGCGTCCGAAAACCTCCGTCAAACAAGCAGTTCCCGAATACGTCTTTTTAACTCAGGAAACCTTTTTTTGGTGTGCCAATTGCCGCCGTATCTATTGGCCGGCAACTCATCACCAGAAAATGCTGCAGGAACTGAAACATTTGCAATTGGAGTAGTCCTCAACTGGCAAATTGAGCCCGCGAAGCTCGCCAGGGCTCAATTTGCTACTCACAGAATAGTCTTCCTGCCTAGAATTTGCTGGATTCGTGTGCTAGTTAAGTGATCTGTTCATCCCTTGATTGACCCGGTCCGACCAGGTGCGGCGGTGCCGATGTATCCGACGCGGACGGATTGAAATAGTTCTATATTCCCCGGTAGCTCAGTCGGTAGAGCAGTTGGCTGTTAACCAATTGGTCGGGGGTTCGAGTCCCTCCCGGGGAGCCAGCTTTAGACCAGAAGCAAAAGGCCATTCGATAATGTCGAATGGCCTTTTGCATGTGCAGCTTTGGGATTCGGGGTGAAGAGCCCGCCAGTCCTCTCAACACCAGCAAACTTGGCTTGCGGAATCACCTTGAGCCGGCAATTTTTAAGATATTCGATTTTACGTGAGTAACGGATGTAATTGAGTCAGCAAACACTAGCGGGAAAGTATTCTTTGAATTCAGGTAAGTTTTTCGATCACGGCGGCAAGTAGCTCTGGTGAGATCGGTTTGGATAGAAACTCGACGATTCC